>JBEVGZ010000345.1:0-6168 GCA_040511515.1 Microterricola sp. | reverse complement strand
CGCGCAGCGCGGCCTCGTCGCCGAACTCAACGAACTGCTGGCGACCGCCGCCAGAGGCGGTCCGGAGCAGTCGCGCCTCCGCCACACCGGGCGCGGCAAGCTGCTGCCGCGCGATCGCGTCGACCGCCTGCTCGATCCCGGCAGCCCGTTCCTCGAGATCGCCCCGCTCGCCGCCCACGGACTCTACGGTTCGGAGGCGCCGGCCGCCGGCGTCATCGCCGGAATCGGACTGGTGCACGGCAGGCACGTCATGGTCATCTGCAACGACGCCACCGTCAAGGGCGGCACCTACTTCCCGCTCACGGTGAAGAAGCACCTCAGGGCCCAGGAGATCGCCCTCGAGAACCGGATCCCGTGCATCGCGCTCGTCGATTCCGGTGGCGCCTACCTGCCGATGCAGGACGAGGTGTTCCCCGACCGCGAGCACTTCGGGCGGATCTTCTACAACCAGGCACGGATGTCGGCAGCGCGCATCCCGCAGATCGCGGCCGTCCTCGGCTCCTGCACCGCCGGCGGTGCCTACGTGCCCGCTATGAGCGACGAGACGGTGATCGTGCGCGGGCAGGGCACGATCTTCCTCGGCGGACCACCGCTGGTCAAGGCTGCCATCGGCGAGATCGTCACAGCGGAGGAACTCGGCGGCGGGGAACTGCACTCCCAGGTCTCCGGTGTCACCGACCATCTGGCCGAGAACGACGCACATGCCCTCGAGATCGTGCGCGACATCGTCGCAACGCTCCCGCCCCCCGCCGAGCCGGCCTGGGCCGTGGCAGGGAGCAGCGAGCCGCGCGCGGAGCAGAGTGAGCTCTACGGCATCGTCCCGTTGGACGTGCAGGCCGACTACGACGTGCGGGAGGTGATCGCCCGCCTCGTCGACGACAGCGCACTGCACGAGTTCAAGCGGGAGTACGGCACGACGCTCGTCACGGGTTTCGCCCACATCCACGGCCACCCGGTCGGCATCATCGCCAACAACGGCGTGCTCTTCAGCGAGTCGGCCGAGAAGGGCGCGCACTTCATCGAACTGTGCGACCAGCGCGGTATCCCGCTGCTGTTCCTGCAGAACATCTCCGGCTTCATGGTCGGCCGCGACGCGGAGGCCGGCGGCATCGCCAAGCACGGGGCCAAGATGGTGACGGCCGTCGCGACGACGCGCGTGCCGAAGCTCACCGTCGTGATCGGAGGCTCATTCGGTGCAGGCAACTACTCGATGTGCGGACGTGCGTACTCTCCCCGCTTCCTCTGGATGTGGCCGGGTGCCCGCATCTCGGTGATGGGCGGGGAGCAGGCGGCCTCCGTTCTCGCCACGGTCAAGCGTGACCAGTACGAGGCGCGCGGCGAGGACTGGGCTGCCCCGGAGGAGGAGGCGTTCCGCGCCCCGATCCGGGAACGCTACGAGAGTCAGGGCAGCCCGTACTACTCGACGGCACGGCTCTGGGACGACGGCGTGATTGACCCGGCCGACACCCGCAGGGTGCTCGGCCTCGCCCTCGACGTCTGCAGCAGGACCCCGCTGCCCGAACCGGCCTTCGGCCTCTTCAGGATGTGATCCGCGCCATGCCAGCAACAGAGACCACAGATCAGCGACGCCCCATGGTGTCGACCGCGCCCTTCGAGCGGGTGCTCGTCGCGAACCGCGGCGAGATCGCCTGCCGCATCATCCAGACACTGCGCCGCCTCGGCATCGTCTCGATCGCCGTGTACAGCGACGCCGACCGGGAGGCCAAGCACGTCGGCCTCGCCGATGTCGCCGTGCGCATCGGTCCGGCCGCCGCGAGTGAGAGCTACCTCGACGTCGCCGCGGTCATCGCCGCCGCCATTGCGAGTGGTGCGGATGCCGTGCACCCCGGCTACGGATTCCTCTCCGAGAGTCCGCTGCTGGCCGCGGCCTGCGCCGAGGCCGGGATCGTCTTCGTCGGCCCGAGCGAGGCCGCCCTCAGCGTGATGGGCGACAAGATCCGCTCCAAGCGTCACGTCGCCGCGTACGGGGTGCCGGTGACGCCCGGCAGCGAGGCGGGTGGGGACAGCAGCGACGCCGCGTTGACGGCATCCGCCACCGCCATCGGCTACCCGGTGCTCGTCAAACCCTCCGCCGGTGGCGGGGGCAAGGGCATGCAGGTGGTGCAGAGCGCGGAGGAGCTTCCGGCGGCGCTCGCCACGGCCAGGCGCGTCGCGCGGGCGGCCTTCGGCGACGACACGCTGTTCCTCGAGAAGCTGATCGAGCGACCCAGGCACATCGAGGTGCAGCTGCTGGCAGACCGGGCAGGCAACACGGTGCACCTGGGGGAGCGCGAGTGCTCGTTGCAGCGACGGCACCAGAAGGTCATCGAGGAGGCCCCATCGGCGCTGCTGGACACCGCCACGCGGGCGCGCATCGGTGAGGCGGCGTGCGCCGTTGCCCGCAGCGTCGGCTACGAGGGGGCGGGGACCGTGGAGTTCCTCGTCTCGGATGCCGCGCCGGAGGAGTTCTTCTTCATGGAGATGAACACACGGCTCCAGGTCGAGCACCCGGTGACGGAGCAGGTGACGGGCATCGACATCGTCGAGTGGCAGCTGCGCACGGCCGCGGGGGAGTCGCTCCCGTGGCGGCAGGACGAGATCGCGCTGACCGGGCATTCGGTCGAGGCGCGCATCTACGCAGAGGATCCCGCTCACGATTTTCTGCCGACCAGTGGACGGATCGCGGCGCTCGCCGAAGCGACCGCACCGTGGCTGCGCGTGGACAGCGCGATGCAGGCTGGCGGGGAGGTTGGAACCCACTACGACCCGATGCTGGGCAAGGTGATCGCCTGGGGGCCGGACCGGGCCAGCGCGCTCGCCCGCCTCGATGCCGCGCTTGCCGACACGGTGATCCTCGGCCTCGGAACGAACCTCGACTTCCTGCGTGGTCTGCTGAACGACCCGGCCGTGCGCGCCGGGCACCTCGACACGGGACTCATCGAGAGACACCTCGCGGCGACGGGCGCCGACGAGCGGTCGGGAGGTCCAACACTCGGCAGCCCAGACGCGATCGGTGCTGCGGAGATGCTCGCCGTCGCGGCCGTTGTGCTCTGCCCGCCGAGCCCGGCGCCTGGCGCGGCCTCCGCGCTCTGGCGTGACGGCGCCGGCTGGCGTTCGGGTGGCGCCGCTGCGTCTCGCCCGATCGCCACTCGCCTGCTGCCGGGTGGCGACGAGCCATCGGCTGGCTCAGAGGCCGATTCGGCCGTCGACCTCACCGTTCGCCGCGTCGGTGACGGCTTCGCCGTGATGGTGAGGGTGCCGGGCGCGGATGGAGTCGGCGAACTCTCTGAGCACAGCGTGAGCATGTCGGGGGTGGGTGCCGCGGGGCCGCATGGCTCGGTCGCGCCGAGCGGGATCCGGGTCGGCATAGCCGTGGATGGCGTACAGCGCCGCTGGAGCTGGGCCATCGACGGCGAGGAGCTCTGGCTCACCGCCGCCGGTCAGGGCACCCGATTCACCGTGCAGAGCAGGGAGGATGCGCTCCAGCAGGAGCTCACCCGCATCCGCGCCGATAGGGCGCTGCTGGCCGGAGGGGTGGCCGCGAGCCCCGAGCTGCGCACGCCGATGCCGGGAACCGTGGTGGCGCTGCACGCGGCATCCGGCGACCGGGTCGCCATCGGCGATGCGATCGGCACGGTCGAGGCGATGAAGATGGAGCACCTGCTGACGGCGAGCGTCGCCGGCATCCTGCGGCTGCACGTGCGGCTCGGCGAGGCGCTGCGGCGCGAACAGATCGTCGCATCGATCGATGCGGATGCCGCGGCGCCCGATGGGGGCACCGAAGCAGTGCGTGAGGGGAACCGGGAATGACAGACGACAACGGGCAGACGGCCCAGACACCGCCAGCACAGACCCCACTCACCCAGGCGCCGCTCACTCCGATCGTGCAGCGCGGCCTCTTCTTCGAGGAGTTCGATCTCAGCGCGCAGTACCTCCACCGCCCCGGCCGCACCATCACCGAGGCCGACAACGTGCTGTTCACCACGATGACGATGAACCCGCAGTCGCTGCACCTCGACGCCGCCTTCGCCGCCGGGCAGCCGTTCGGCCAGCGGCTGGTCAACTCGATGCTCACGCTGTCGACGCTCGTCGGGGCCTCGGTCGGGCAACTCACCCAGGGAACGCTCGTCGCCAATCTCGGCTTCGGCGCGATCGCCTTCCCGCTGCCGATGTTCCACGGTGACACGCTCTACTCGGAGACCGTTGTCAGTGCCAAACGCCTCTCGGCCTCGCGCCCCGGTCAAGGCATCGTCACGCTCGAGCACACCGGGCGCAACCAGCACGGCGAGATCGTGGTGACGGCGAGCCGCACCGCGCTCGTCTGGTGCATCGACTCCGCGCCGGATGGTGGCCCGGGCGCAACAGCGGCGGCTGGCGCATGAGCGCCGTCGATGCCGTAGCCGTTGACTTCACCACCGTCGGCCCCGCGTTGCTGTTCTGCCCCGCCGATCGCCCCGACCGCTTCGCCAAGGCGGCCGAGCGGGCGGATGCCGTCATCCTCGACCTCGAAGACGCCGTCGACCCTGCCGCCCGCCCGGCCGCGCGGCAGGCGCTCCTGGAGCAGCGACTCGATCCGCGCCGCACCATCGTGCGGGTGAACCCGTTCGGCTCCAGCGACCACGTCGCCGACGTCGAGGCGGCGTTCAGCGCCGGCTACCGCACCCTGATGCTCGCCAAGACCGAGTCGCTCGCCGCCGTGCACGCTGTCGACGCGCTCGCCGCGGCATCCGGCATCTCCGCTGGTATCGTCGCACTCTGCGAGACCGCGGCCGGCGTGCTGGCCGCGCCGCAGATCGCCGCAGAGCCCACCGTCGTCGCACTGATGTGGGGAGCGGAAGACCTGCTGGCCTCACTCGGGGGCAGCTCCAGCCGCTTCGACGACGGCGGCTACCGGGCCGTCGCGCTGCACGCCCGCTCCGCGGTGCTGCTGGCTGCAGGCGCACACCACACCGCAGCCATCGACACGGTGTACCTCGACATCGAGGATGAGGCCGGGCTGCGCGCTGAGGCGACGGATGCCGCGGCGTGCGGTTTCGCGGCGACGGCCTGCATTCACCCTGCCCAGGTCGCCGTCATCCGTGCCGCATACCGCCCGGACGAGCGGGCGCTGCAGGCCGCTCGTGAACTGCTGGCGGCCGCGGTCGGGCAACCGGGCGTCTTCCGCCACGATGGCCGCATGGTCGACGAGCCCGTGCTGCGCCACGCGAGGGCGCTGCTCGCCCGAGCCTGAGGCCGCCGGCTCAGCGCACGCCGAAGCGAGCGTGCCGCAGCGCGGCGCCCGGCTCCCTGCCGGCGACGGCAACGTTGTAGCGCAGCCGCGGCGGGCCGGCGCCCAGACCGCGGAGCCACTCCGCGGTTGCCACAACGGGGAAGATCGTGACCAGTCGCATCGGCGTGCCGGCGTCGAACCCGGCACGCACCCCGTAGACGAGGGCGGCCGCCCCCGTTTCCGCGGTGACGACCCGGGTGCGCCCGAGTACGGCGCCATCCCATTCGTCGACCCACGCCGCACACCCGGCGCCAGCGTGCCCTGGCGCGTCGCCGAGCCAGGGGAGTGCGGCATCCGTCACGCGTTGCAGCAGGGTCCCGGTTCCGTGCACCGGCACGGTCCACGGTGAGAAATGCGTCGAGGGGAGGCCGAGGGCGGCGGCAACACCCCCGCCCGTCCACCGCTCGCGTTTGTAGCCGAACGGCGTCTCTTCCTCGCTGAACAGGTAGCCGTACACGTGCAGCAGGCCGGCATTGCCGACGGGCCACGACGCGCGGATTTCGGCCAGTTCGTGCAGCAGCTCGAACAGTGCAGGCCCGATCACCGCGGTGCCACTGTGTTCGTCAATCACGGTCGATTCGCCCCAGAGCGCGAAGCGGCCTGCGCCGGCATCCACCGCCACCTGGGCGGCCAGCCACGGGGTGAGGCGTGCCATCGTCCTGGCGGGGTCGGCGCCGGCTGCGATCGCGGCGGACGCGCGGAGCAAGGCGCCACGCGACGCCCCGTGTGCGGCGGGCTCGGGGTCTACCGCGGCGGCGGCGCGAGGGGCGGAGGGTGGGTCAATTCGCTGCACACGGGCAATGCTAGGTCGCCCGGATACCCGGCCGAGCGAGTCGTTGCGTGCTGTTCACTGGCCGTTCACCGACGCGTGGTCATTGCGTCGAAATGAGCTGCCTACC
>JBEVGZ010000344.1:0-4489 GCA_040511515.1 Microterricola sp. | reverse complement strand
CCGAAGGCCGTGTAGCCGCCGGAGGCGCCGACGGCCGCCTCCGTGCCCTTCTCGATCAGCGCACCGTATGCGCCGGTCGTGGCGCCGAAACCGGATCCGACGACCCGGACGGTGAGCCCGGCCTCCTCGGATGCCGAATCCACCGTGACCGCGAGCGCGGCGACGTCGGCGACCAGCGGGGCTGCGTCAGGCGCCTCCTCGGCGGGCGGTGCTGCCTCGGGGGCCACGACCGCGGGCTGCTCCGGCGCGTCGGCGGCAGCCTCCTCGGCGACGTCATCCGCCACCGGCTCGTCCACTGCGTCGACCGGGGCCGCGTCGGCAGGTGCTGCCTCGTCGACCGGTGTCTGCTCCGACTGCTGCTCGAGCGGCTCAACAACGGGCAGCGCCTCGCTGGCGAACGCGGGCGCGGCGGTGGCCAGCGGAGCGCCGAGCGCCAGGAGCGCGATCGTGAGGGTGGCTAACCATCTCTGTGGGCGGGCACGGTGCTGCTGCAGTGTCTTCACGACGCGGCTTCTCCAGGCAAGAAGGAGCCCACGCGGGAACGGTCCTCGTTCACGTGGGCTGGATTGGGATTTGACGCCGTAGCATGGTTAGCTAAGGCTTACCTAACCGTTGCAGATTCACAGCGAACTGTCAATTCTTAGCTTAGGCTATCCTTACTAATCATGATCTCTTCCGCTCCCAGCTCCCCCCTGCGCCGTGCGCTGCGGGTCGGAGCACCCCTGGCCCTGGCCGCCGCGCTGCTCGCTCTGACGGGCTGTGCGAGCACCACGGTCGCGGCGGAACCACAGCGGGAGTGCGTGGCATCCGATATCCCCCTCGCCGAGCTCGACGTGCTGGAGACGCCGCGTGACTGGGTCGGCCCCTCGACGGCGTGCCTGGCCGACGCCGGCATCACGGCCATCGACGGCGCCGCCGAGCCGCAGCTGCCCGTGACCGTCGTCGACGACACGGGCACGGAGGTGACGGTGACCGACGCGTCGCGCATTCTCGCGCTCGACGTCTCCGGTTCGCTCGCCGCAACGGTCTTCGGTCTCGGCCTTGGCGAGCAGGTCGTCGGCCGCGACAACTCCACCGGCTTCGCCGAGGCGGCCGATCTGCCGGTCGTGACGATGGGCGGCCACCAGCTCTCGGCCGAGCCGATCCTGGAGCTCGCACCGACCGTCATCCTGACCGACACCACGCTCGGCCCGCCCGCCGTGCTCGCCCAGCTCCGCGACGCCGGCATCCCCGTCGTCATCACCACCTCCGAGCGCAGCATCGACACCATCGGCACCGTGATCGAGCAGGTCGCGGCGGCCCTTGGCGTTCCGGATGCCGGCACCGAACTCACCGAGCGCGTGCACGCCGAGCTCGCGGCCGTCACCGCCGATATCGAGGCCATCGCCCCCGCCGATGCCGCCGACCGGCCGCGCATGCTCTTCCTCTACGTGCGTGGCAGCGCCGGCGTGTACTACCTCTTCGGCGAGGAGTCGGGGGCCGACGCCCTGATCACGAGCATCGGCGGCGTCGACGTCGCCGGCGAGATCGGCTGGCAGGGCATGCGCCCGGTCACCGCGGAGGCACTCGTCGAGGCTGCGCCCGACCTCGTCCTCGTCATGACCAAGGGGCTGGAATCGGTCGACGGCGTTGACGGCCTGCTCGAGAGCATCCCGGCACTGGCGAGCACGCCGGCCGGGGAGAACCGCCGCATCGTCGACATGAGCGACACCGAGATTCTGAGCTTCGGCCCGCGCACCCCGCAGGTGCTGGAGGCGCTGGCGCGCGCGGTCTACGCGCCGGAGCAGTCCGGCCCGCTCGCGGTGCCGGCACCGTGACGATGAGCGCGACGCGCAGCGTCGCGAAAGGCGGCAGCCCAAGCCAAGGAAAACTCCCGTCAGAGAGCGATGCTGGCCGGGTTTCGACCCTTCGACAAGCTCAGGACAGGCCAGGCTCAACCAGCGGTGTCGAAATCAAGCGGCTCCGCCGGCGGCGCGCCCTCCTGTTCAGCGCGCTCGGCGTGGCGCTCGTGCTCGTCTGCCTCATCTCGGCCGGCAGCGGCCAGCTCACGATCGCCACGAGCGAGGTCGTCGGCTCCGTGCTGCGCGCGCTCGGGATCGACGTGGGCCCGGCCGCCAACCCCACCGCCGACGTCGCACTCTGGACGATCCGCTTCCCCCGCATCGTGCTCGCCCTGCTGATCGGTGCGGCCCTGGCGGCATCCGGAACCCTCATGCAGGCCGTGTTCTCGAACCCGTTGGCGGAGCCGAGCGTCGTCGGCGTCTCCTCCGGCGCGGCGCTCGGAGCGGCCACCGCCATCGTCTTCGGCTGGACCTTCCTCGGCGAGTGGAGCGTGGCCCTGGCCGCCTTCATCGCGGGCCTGGCGACGACGCTCTTCGTCTACTTCGCCAGCCGCACCCGCGGCAAGACCGAGGTCGTGACCCTCGTGCTCACGGGCATCGCGATCAACGCCTTCGCCGGGGCCGCGCTCGCCCTGCTCACCTTCCTCGGCGACAGCGCATCGCGCGAGCAGATCATCTTCTGGCAGCTCGGCAGCCTGAACGGCGCGCGCTGGCAGCAGGTCGCGATCATCGCGCCGCTCGTGCTGATCGGCCTGATCGTCGCGTTCAGCCTCGCCCGCACCCTCGACCTCTTCTCGCTCGGCGAGCGTGGCGCGCGCCACCTCGGTGTCAACGTCGAACTCGTGCGCATCGTCGTGATCGTCGTCGTGGCGGTTCTGGTCTCGGCCGCCGTCGCCTTCGCCGGCATCATCGCCTTCGTCGGGCTGGTCGTTCCCCACCTCATGCGCATGGTGCTCGGCCCGGCGCACCGCCCGCTGCTCATCGCGAGCGTGCTGGGTGGCGCGCTGCTGATGGCCAGCGCCGACCTCGTCGCACGCACCGCCGTGCCAATGGCCGATCTGCCCATCGGCATGCTCACCTCGCTCGTCGGCGGACCGTTCTTCTTCTGGCTGCTCCGCCGCACGCGCCGCCGGTCCGGAGGGTGGGGATGAGCATCGCCGATTCGACGACCCGGGTTTCGGATGCCGCGACGCCCGCCTCGCAGAGCGCTGCAGCCCCGAGCCTGGCCGCCCGCGGCCTGACCGTGGCCATCGACGGCGCCCGGCTGCTCGACGCCGTCGATTTCGAGGCGCGCCCCGGCGAGCTGCACGCCCTGCTCGGCCCGAATGGTGCGGGCAAGTCCACCCTGCTCGGCGCACTCGCCGGCGACGTGACCCCGAGCGCCGGCTCCGTGAGCCTGGACGGGCGCCCGCTCGCCGCGTGGAAGCTGCGCGAACTCGCCCGCGTGCGCGCGGTGCTGTTGCAGCAGCACGAGGTGTTCTTCCCGTTCACGGTGCGCGAGGTCGTCGAGATGGGGCGAGCCCCCTGGCGCGGGACCCCGGCCGAGGATGACGACGAGCGGATGATCGCCGAGGCCATGGCGTTGACCGATGTGACGGCGCTCGCCTCCCGCGCGGTGCCGTCACTCTCCGGCGGCGAGCGCGCCAGGGCAGCACTCGCCCGGGTGCTGGCGCAGGGCGCGTCGACGCTGATGCTCGACGAGCCGACGGCCGCCCTCGACCTGAAGCACCAGGAAGACGTGATGCGCCTGGCCCGGGAGCGGGCGGCATCCGGCGACACCGTGATCGTGGTGCTGCACGATCTCAACGTCGCCGCGGCTTACGCCGACCGGGTCACGCTGCTGCAGCGCGGGAGCGTCGTCGCCAGCGGAGATCCGCGCGCTGTGCTGACCGCCGAGCGCATCGGCGCCGTCTACGGTCAGGACGTCGAGGTGCTCGAGCACCCGCGCACGGGCACGCCGCTGATCCTGCCGCTGCGCTAGCGTCCGCCGCGTCCGCAGGCACCCATCCACTCGCCAGAAACTGCTCAGAAAATCGTCGATCGTGAGCAGATTCTGGCGACTGGATCCGTCTGGCCGCCGATTCGCGGTGCTACAGCAGCGGGAGCTGCTCGGCGAGGTCGGCGCGCTGCCCGGAGGCGTGCACGGCGCCGGAGCCCAGCGCCTCCGCCCACGACAGTTCGCCGGCGGCGAGGGCTAGCCAGGTGGCGGCATCCGTCTCGATCACGTTCGGCGGGGTGCCACGGGTGTGCCGCGGGCCCTCGATGCACTGCACGGCGCCGAACGGCGGCACGCGCACCTCAAGGGTGTTGCCAGGGGCCAGCTCGGCGAGCAGCTGCAAGGTGTAGCGCACCGAGAGGGCCCGGATGTCGCGGCTGGCGCCATCGACATCCGCTCGCCAGGCGGCGACGGCCGCCCGCCCCTGTGCGTCGTCGATGCGTGCCCGTGCCATGCCCTCAACGCTACCCGCCCGCGCCGATGTTGAGAGAAGCGGGGTTTCGGCAAGCCCAACCAGTGGGGGGCGACTCCCCCTTCGGGAGGAGCGGGGCGGACGGGGCGTGCGGAACAGGCGAGTTATGGCGGCGTAGCCCCGGGCCCCCCCCCCCCCCCCCCAACCCCCCCCCCCAACCCAGGCCCGGGGCAACCCCCC
>JBEVGZ010000343.1:0-2661 GCA_040511515.1 Microterricola sp. | reverse complement strand
ATCGCGGTTCTGAACATCGCCCAGGCCGGCGACCACATCGTCTCGTCGAGCTCGATCTACGGCGGAACCTACAACCTCTTCAAGTACACGCTGGCCAAGCTCGGCATCGAGACGACCTTCGTCGAGAACCAGGACGACGCAGACGAGTGGCGCCGCGCCGCACGCCCGAACACCAAGCTGTTCTTCGCCGAGACCATCGGCAACCCGAAGATCAACATCCTCGACATCGCGCTCGTCGCCGACGTCGCCCACCAGAGCGGCGTCCCGCTGATCGTCGACAACACGATCGCCACCCCCTACCTGATCCAGCCGTTCCAGCACGGTGCCGACATCATCATCCACTCGGCCACGAAGTTCCTCGGCGGTCACGGCACCGTGATCGGCGGCATCATCGTCGACGGCGGCTCGTTCGAGTGGTCCAAGAACGTCGAGAAGTTCCCCGGCCTCACGCTGCCGGACCCCAGCTACCACGGCGCCAGCTACACGGCCGCGGTCGGCGACGGCCTCGCCTACATCATCAAGGCCCGCGTGCAGCTGCTGCGCGACCTCGGTGCCGCGATCGCCCCGGCGAGCGCCTGGCAGCTCATCCAGGGCATCGAGACCCTCTCGCTGCGCATCGAGCGCCACGTGCAGAACGCGCAGGACGTCGCCGAGTGGCTCGACAACCACCCGGATGTCGCCTCGGTCAACTACTCCGGCCTGCCATCCAGCCCCTGGTACGCCGCCGCCAACAAGTACGCCCCCAAGGGCGTCGGCGCCGTGCTCTCCTTCGAGCTCAAGGGCGGCGTCGAGGCCGGCCGTGCACTCGTGGACAACCTGAGCCTGTTCAGCCACCTCGCCAACATCGGCGATGTGCGCTCGCTCGTGATCCACCCGGCATCCACCACGCATTCGCAGCTCTCGCCCGAGCAGCAGCTCACCGCCGGCGTCACGCCCGGCCTCGTGCGCCTCTCCCTCGGCATCGAGAACATCGCCGACATCCTCGCCGACCTCGAGACCGGCTTCGCAGCGGCCCGCGCCGTGACCGACGCCGCGAACGCGAACGCGTAACTCGCGCAGTCCAATTCCTCAGCGCTGCCTCGCCCAATCGGGCGGGGCAGCGCTGTTTCCTTTTCCGCCGGTTGAGCCTGTCACGAGTCCCGGCGGTGAGCCTGTCGAAACCCGGCGAGCAGCGGTGACGGTTCCAGAATTTTCCTGGTTGAGGGCTGCCGCCTTTCGCGACGCTGCGCGTCGCGCTGTAACAAACCCCGGAGCCCCTCCCCGGCACGGCACAATTGAGGCATGGACTGGCAGACTTCGGCGGATGTCGCGCCCTCGAGCTTCATCACAGAGGCTCAGGCGCGCTCGCTGCTCGGCAAGGCCCCGGCGACGGGGGCATGGCGCGAGGGCGACCCCGTCGGCAATCGCCGCTTCGTCGGTATCGGTGAGCGGCACTTCGAGGCCGGCGGCCGACTGCCCTACGCCCGCATCGCCTACGAGAGCTGGGGCGAGCTCAACGCCGCGGCCGACAACGCCGTGCTCGTGCTGCACGCGCTCACCGGGGACAGCCACGTCGTCGGCGATGCCGGCCCCGCACACGCGACAGCCGGCTGGTGGGGCGACATCATCGGTCCAGGCAAAGCGATCGACACCGATGAGTGGTTCGTCGTCGCCCCCAACATGCTCGGCGGATGCCAGGGCTCAACCGGGCCGGCCTCGCTCGCGCCGGACGGCACCGAATGGGGCACCCGCTTCCCCTTCCTCACGATCCGCGACCAGGTCGACGCGCAGGCCGCCCTCTCCGACGCGATCGGGGTCGAGCGCTGGGCCGCCGTCATCGGCGGGTCCATGGGCGGCATGCACGCCATCGAATGGGCCGTCGGCCGACCGGAGAGGGTCCAGCGACTCGCAGTGCTCGCCGCTCCCCCGGTGACGACAGCCGACCAGATCGCGCTGAACTCGGTTCAGATCGAGGCGGTCCGCACCGATCCGTTGTTCCGTAACGGCGACTACTACGACGCCGTCGCCGGAGACGGTCCAACCAGGGGCCTCGCCCTCGCGCGGCGGATGGCCATGCTCAACTACCGCAGCCACGCCGAGCTCAACGAGCGCTTCGAGCGCAGCTGGCAGAGCGACATCAGCCCGCTCGGCGCCGGGGGCCGCTTCGCCGTCGAGTCCTACCTCGACTTCCACGGCAACAAGTTCACGAGACGGTTCGACGCCAACAGCTACATCACCCTCGTCGAGGCGATGAACTCGCACGACATCGGCCGCGGGCGCGGCGGCGTCGCGGCCGCCCTCGGCCTGGTGACGGCGCGCACCCTCGTGCTCGGCATCGACAGCGACCGGCTGTTCCCGCTCGACGGGCAGCGCGCGATCGCCGCCGGCATCGCGGGCAACATCGACGGCGACGTCCCGGTCGAGCTGGTCTCCGAGTACGGCCACGACGGATTCCTGATCGAGACCGACATCGTGGCGGCCGAGCTGCAGCGCCTGCTGCACGGCGAAGAGGCGGCAGGATAGTCTGGGCCCGTACCCCACTCGTTCGCTCTGTGCACGGCCAGGAGGCGGCAGGCTAGTCTGGGCCGGTACCCCACTCGTTCGCTCTGTGGACTGGCAGCAGGCGGCGGGTTAGTATGGGGCGGTACCCCAGTCGTGCACTCCCCCGGCGCGAGCCCGGCC
>JBEVGZ010000342.1:0-9645 GCA_040511515.1 Microterricola sp. | reverse complement strand
CGAGCAGCAGCCAGGGCGCCCTCTCGGCGACGCCGCGGTCGTAGCCACGGTCGAGGGTGATCACGCGCACGCCGCTCTCACGCACGGCGCTGAAGTCGGTGGCGGCGCTCGCGTGCAGCCAGGCGGTCGGGCTCGGGCCGTTCTCGACACCGCGGCTGAGCACCAGCTTGATCGCCAGCTCGCCCTGCTGCGGGATCTGGGCGACGGCGGCCGAGATCGCGGCGGACCACTGGGCCAGGTTCGGCAGCGGCAGGTCACAGATCTGGGCGGAGCGGGCGAGCCTCGCCAGGTGCGGCTGCACCTCCTGGGCGTGTCCGTCCACGACGGAGAGCGTCTCGAAGACGCCGTCTCCGCGTTGCGTGCTGAGCTCGCTCACCCGGAGCGCGGGCTCGGAGGAGTCGACCTCCGTGAAGGTCTCGGCGAACCACGACCCGTCGTCAGGAGCGTCGGCGGCCAGTGGGGTGATCAGGAGTGTGTACGGCAGCGGCATGTCTCGATGCTACGCCCGCACGGGCTCTCAGCTGGCGATCGCGACGATCGGGTCGCTCGTCGGGGCATCCGATCCCCCGCTGGGTTCGACGGTCACCCCGACGGTGTCACCCGCGCTCATCTCGCCCTCGAGCACATGCCACGTGGTGCCCTTGCCGCTGACCTCGAAGGTGCCGGCCGAAACCGGGCCCTCTTCCCCGATGTACCAGAGCTGGTAGGTCTGGTCTGCCGGCAGTGGGGCGAGCCCGTCGGCGAGCAGCGCAGAGCGGCCGAGCTCCCCCGACCAGACGAGCGTCGCGGTTCCGCCGCCGGCGACCTCGGCGACGGCCCGCTGCGAGTCGGGCGCCGCGGCGATGGCCGCAAGTTCTTCGGCCTGGCTCGGATTGCTTGGTGGGGTGGAGTCGCTGAGCGTGCCGATCGCGAGACCGCCGAAGAACAGGGCGGATGCCGCGGCGACCGCGAGCAGCACGCCGACGGGTCGCCGCCAGCGGGCGGCCGCGCGGCGCTCGGCCGGGCCCGGCTCCTCGACGACCGTCGAATCGGCCCGAGCGGAGGAAGCAGCCGGAGCGTCCGGAGCGTCCGCGGCTGTATCCGCGGCGGGCTCCGCCGCCGGCAGCCGCAGGGTCGGCGAGGCGGCTGTCACGGCATCCACAGCCGGAGCCGCACTCGCACCCGTCGCGGCCTCGCCGTCGTCGATGGCCGGCAGCTGCGGCGTCAGCGCGATGCGCGCCATGAGTTCGTCGCGCAGGGATGCCGGCGGCTGCACCGGCGTCGTCGCGAGGCCGAGCTGGGCGGCGGTCTCGCTGAATTCGTTGACGCCGTCGACCGTGCTCTGCTCGACGGCCTCGGGCTCAGCCGTGTCCGAGCCATCGGTGGCGTGCAGGGCAGCGGAGGCCGCACGGCTCAGTCGCTCGTCGCGCTCGCTCATGCGCTCACCCCCAGTTCGTCGCGGAGCCGGATCATGCCGTCGCGCAGGCGCGTCTTGACCGTGCCGAGCGGCACGTCGAGGTGGTGCGCGAGTTCGCTGTGCGACAGGCCGCCGTAGTAGGCCAGGCTCACCGCCTCGCGCTGCAGCTCAGTCAATCGGGTCATTGCCCTCGCCACCCTCTCATGCTCGATCGTGATCTCCACCGTCTCGGCGACATCGTCGTATTCCACCGTCAAGTCTCTGCGGCCGATGCGCTGGTCGCGGTCCCGCCCGGCCTGGGATGCCCTGATGCGGTCGACGGCCCGGCGGTGCGCCATCGTCATCATCCACGACATCGCGGCGCCGCGTGTCGCATCGAAGCGGGGCGCGGTCTGCCAGATCTCCAGGAACACCTCCTGGGTCACCTCTTCCGACTGCGCGTGGTCCACGAGCAGTCGGCGCACGAGTCCGAAGATGCGCGCGGAGGTCAGATCGTAGAGTTCGCCGAAAGCGAGCTGGTCGCCGGCTGCGACCCGCTCCAGCACTGCCGCGAGCTCGGCATTGCCTGCCGAACTCTGCGCAACGGGATTCTCGCTCACGGCACTAAGCATGCCAGCAGTCCTCCCGTCTCACACATCGTGTTCGGCGCGGCGGGCGGATCGGATTGCCGGACGGCGCGAAAAAGCCGGGCCGCAGAACGCCTCTCGGCGCGAGGCCGCTCGGAGCGGCTAATTTTGGAGCCCGGGGTTACTGCGGCCCGGCCAGAATCCATTGTAAACGACGCGGCTGGGGTCCGGCTCACCTGCGAGATGTCACAGATGGCCCCTTCAGCTCACGTCAAGGGGCCATCTGTGACATCTCGTGGCCAGGATTGAATGCGGAGGAGCGGGCGCGGCGGGCGGATGCCGTCAGTCCAGCGAGTGGGTGCGCCAGAGGCGGGCGCAGGCCGTGAGCTCGCCACCCATCTCGGCGAAACGGAGCGCGCGCCGCGTCAGCTCGGCTGCGCGCTCTGGCTCCGCGGCATCCGCGTCGTCGGCCAGGCTCGTCGCCCCGGCCGACATCACGCGGCAGAACGCGGCCGCCCGGTCGAGGGCGACGGCGAAGTCGCCGGTGTAGATGCCCCGGAGGATGGCGTCGGCGAGCACGATGATCTCGTCGGGTCCGGTCGGGTGGGCGGCGCCGGCCACGACCGGGTCGATGGTGCGCGCAACCTCGACGCCGCGCTGGAAGAGGAAGCTCGTGCCGGTCGGATCCTGCCGGATCAGCATCCGGAGCAGGTAGATCCGCCAGAGCGCGCCGGGCAGGCTGCGCGGCGTCGCACGCGACCAGAGCTCGGCGACCGCGTCGATGCCGTTCTCGTCGGTGTACGCGACGAGGCGCTCGACCACCTCGGGGTCGGGGTCTGCCCGCACCCGCGAGAGCAGCGCGTTCGCCGTCTCGTGCGCGACGCGGCTGATCTTCGCCGGGTCCTCACCGCCCTGGAACGCCTCGAAGATGCGGTTCGGAAACTTCGTCGGCTTGTGAATGTGCTCCGCCATGCCGTCTCCTCACGATTTCGCTGTCGGGCCGCCCGGATGAGTGCGGCGCGCCACTCCAACGTTACGCGCGAAAACTCTGCGCGTTCAGCCTGTACATTGGTACGTGCCCCTATAGCTCAGTTGGTTAGAGCAACAGACTTTTAATCTGTGGGTCCAGGGTTCGAGTCCCTGTGGGGGCACCACTGCATGCGGATGCCGACGAGCAGCCGCCCCACCCCTCGAACGGCCGCTCCCCGTCGCCCCGCTACTGCTCGATCGCGACCACGGCCGGCACGACGGCATCCGGGTCCTCTGTCTTCCGATCCTGCGCCGGGAAGACGACCTTCTGGATGATGATGATCGCCGAGGCCGCCACGGGGATCGCCACGAGGGCACCGAGCACGCCGCCGATCGTTCCGCCGCCGACGGCCGCGATCACGACGATGGCGCCGGGAACGGCGACGGCCTTGTTCATGATGCGCGGGCTCAGCACATAGGCCTCGACCTGCATGTAGATCAGGTAGTAGATGGCCGCGACGAGCGCGGTCAGCGGCGAGGCGAAGAGGCAGATCAGCGAGATGATGATCGCCCCGATCAGCGTTCCGACCATGGGGATCAACGAGCCGATGAAGGCGATCAGCGCAAGGAGCCCCGGCAGTGGTGCCCCGATGATCGTCAAGAAGATGAAGCTGAGCACGCCGTTGATGAGAGCCAGGCTGAACTGGCCGATCACGTAGCGGCCGACGGCACCGGCCACGTCGTCGGTGAGCTCGGAGAATCCGTCGCGCTGGTAGGCCGGCACGAAGCGGGCCGCGATCTTCTTCATCGCCGGGAGCGCGGCCATGAAGTACAGCGTGAGGATCATGACGATCGTGACGCCGGTCAGGCCGCCGGCGATACCCGCTCCGACCGCGACGATGCCGCCGCCGATGGAGGCGAGGTTCTTCGGGTCCTGGAAGAACTGCAGCACGGACTCCGTGGCGTCCTTGAACTGGCTGCCGTACTGGGCGACGACGTCGTTGTACCAGTCGCTGTGCGTGAAGTCGTCGACCATCTGCGGGGCGTCCTCGATGAGCTTCGTCGCCTGATCCACGACAACGGGCACGATCGCCAGCACGATGCCGGCGAAGGCGAGGAGCACACCGCCGACCACGATCGCGATCGCGCCGGGGCGCGGCAGCTTGCGTTCCAGCAATTGGACGAGTGGGTCGAGGCCGAGCGAGAGGAAGAGCGCGAGGCCGATGTAGACGAGCACCGTGGAGAGTTGCCCGACGACGCTGCCGATGAGCAGCGCGAGCAGCACGCCGAGGGTGCCGACGAATCCGATCGTGAACGGGTGGATTTTCGCGATGCCATTTGGCTTCGCTGCACTCGGCTTCGCTGTGCCCGCCTCGCTCCGGCGTTCTGTGGTGGTTTCGCGTTTGCGCATCGTGGCCTCCCGGATGGGCGAGAGCGGCGCGACGCACCGCTTCACTGGTGTCCTGCTTACACCCCGCCACCTTCGCGGGGAACTCCGATTCTATGTCGCTCCGTTTCCCCCGGCCGGAGCGGCGTGCGGCGCGGCAATAGGCTGGGGAGATGACTGCTCTTCCCGCCGTGCGCGGCGCGCACCTCGTCGGATCGATCAACCAGCCAACCGCGGCCGCGACCCTGCGCGTCGTCGCCGAGAACCTCGGCGCCGACATCGCCCGCATCCCCGACGGCGAGGTTGGCGAGCGATACCACTGGATCCTGTTCCAGGGCACGGCATTCGACGCCGTCGACGGCCTCGTGCGCGTGCCGATCGACCCGATCGTGATCGGCGGATTCGACGTGCGCCCGCTCACCCTCGACGGCACGGTCCCCGCCGAGTCGCTCGAGTTCGGCCCCCTCGGCTATGCGGATGCCGCCATCGCCAGCTACGCCGAGTTCACCGCGCTGAAGGGCGCCGGTGTGATCGCGCCGGAGACCCGCTTCCAGGTGAGCCTGCCCAGCCCGCTTGCGGCGCTCTCCGTCTACGTCGTCCCGGCCGAGCGGCCGCTCGTCTACCCGGCATACTCCGCGGCGATCACCCGCGAGATCGCCGAGATCACCGCGGCCATCCCCGCAGAGGAGCTGGCGATCCAGATCGACCTGGCCACCGAGTTCACCTACATCGAGCAGGTCTCCGTCGGCGGCACCAAGCCCGTCGCGTGGTTCGCCGAGGCCGGAGCTGATGCCTCCACCGCCGAGACCATCGCCGCCGCCGGGGCGCTGGCCGCCACGATCGCCAACCAGGTTCCGGATGCCGTCGAACTCGGATTCCACCTCTGCTACGGCGACGTCGCCGAGAAACACTTCGTGGAGCCGGTGGACACGGCGAACCTCGTCGCCCTCGCCAATGTGCTCGCGTCCGCCGTGACCCGGCCCGTCAACTGGGTGCACCTGCCCGTGCCGATCGAGCGCGACGACACCGCATATGTGGCACCGCTGGCCGAGTTGGCGCTGCACCAGGAGACCACGTTGTTCCTCGGGCTCGTACACCACGAGGACGGCGTCGATGGTGCGAGCAGGCGCATCGCGACCGTGCGCCCGGTGCTGGCATCCGCCGGGTTCACCGAGTTCGGCATCGGAACCGAGTGCGGCTTCGGCCGTGGCCCGGCCGATCGCACCGCTCCCCTGCTGCGCCTGCACGCCGAGGTCATCGCCGCCGCGAACTCCTAGCCCTTCGGACGTCAGGCCAGGAGCGCGTGGATGCCGGTGGCGAGCGCGTAGATGCTGAGCCCGGCGAGCGCGCCGACGACCGTGCCGTTGATGCGGATGAACTGCAGATCGCGGCCGACCATGAGCTCGATCTTCTCGGTGGTCTCGCGGGCGTCCCAGCGTTCGACGGTCTCGGTGATCACGGCCGCGATCTCGTGCCGGTAGTTGCGCACGACGTAGGCCGCGACATCCGCCACCCAGTTGTTGACCTTTGCGGCGAGACCGGGGTCGGCGAGCAGGCGCGCCCCGACCTCGACGACCGCGGACTCGAGGCCGCGGCGCAGCTCACTCTCCGGATCAGCGAGCGATGCGGCCAGGCTCTCCTTGACGGAGGCCCACGCCTCGCCGGCGAACTCGCGAACGCGCGGGCTCTCCAGCAGCTCGAGCTTGATGCCCTCGACTCGCGCGATCATCGCCGGGTCGTGCTGCAGGCTGGCGGCGAGTTCGGCGAGGTAGTCGTCGATGGCGAGCCGCAGCGGGTGGCCCGGGTCCGAGCGGACCGCCCGCACGAGGGCGAGCACCTCGCGGTACGCCTTGTCGTCGACCATGCGATCGACGAAGCCGGGCACCCACCGCGGGAGCCGCTCGGACACGGCCTGCGAGAAGGCGTCCGGATGCAGGCGCAACCAGTCCTCGGCCTTGACCAGCAGCGCCTCGACGGCCGGTCGCTGCTGCCCGGAGGCCACGAGCTGCGCCCCGACCCTGCCGATCGCCGGCGACCACTCCGGCTCGAACAGGTGCCGGGTTGCGAGCTTCTCGAGCAGGTCCTTGACGTCGTCGTCGCTGAGCAAGGTGAGCATCCCTTGCGCGGCAACGGCCGCCTCCGTGCCGAGCCTGCGAGCATTGGCCGGCTCGTTCAGCCAGGCGCCGAGTGTGCCGGCGACATCGACGGTCGCCAGCTTGCCGAGCACGACGTCATCCGAGAGGAAGTTGGTCTCGACGAACTCGCCAAGGGTCGCCCCGATCTCGTCCTTGCGGTTCGGGATGATCGCCGTGTGCGGGATCCGCAGGCCGAGCGGGTACCGGAACAGCGCGGTCACGGCGAACCAGTCGGCGATCGCGCCGACCATGGCGCCCTCCGCTGCCGCGCGCACGTAGCCGAGCCACGGGTACTGCTCCTGCAGGGCGAAGGAGACGGTGAACACGAGCGCCGCGAGCAGCAGCAGCCCGGTGGCCAGGCGCTTCATCCCGCGGAGCGCGTTGGCGCGGACGGCATCCGCTGGGGAGAGCGGCGCGCGTGTGTTCGGCGCTGGTGCAGTGTGTGCCATGGTCGATCCCTCGTCAGCTGAGCCACGCCAGCACCGCGGCGGTGTCTGCTGGCTCTCGCTCGACGCTAGCCCAGTCTCCCCCGATCCCGGGAACGCCGTGCGGTGTGCAAGGGGCTTGCAGGAGCGCACGGCGGCGACGAGACTCTGGCACAACGGGGCCGCCAGACACAGCCCCACCCAACGAGGAGGTTGCCATGAGCACCGTCGCACGCATCACGAGCATCAGCTCGCGTTCCGAGGTCAGTTTCGACGACGCGGTGAAGGGAGGCATCGAGCGGGCGAGCGCAACCCTGCGCAACGTCTCTGGCGCCTGGGTGAAGGAGCAGAAGGTGGAGATCACCGACGGCGCGATCAGCGGCTACCAGGTGGTCCTCGAGGTCACCTTCGTGCTCGACGACTGAGCGCACCTCACGGTGTGAACGCTGCAGCCGCCGAGCGCGGGGTTCAGGCGCTCGGGAACCCCGCGAAGCGGATTCCCCACCGCGAGACCCACTCCTCGCCGGATGCCACGCGCTTCAGCCCAGCACCGGAGTTGTAGGCGTTGGCCGGGCCGGTCATCGGTTCGATCGCGATGGCGGTGACGACGGCATCCGCCGTGCCGGGCTCGCCGCCATCGTTCGTGCCTGCGCGTGAGCCGCGGGCCGGGAACGTCGGCGTGATGTACACCTGCACGTAGCCGAAGTTCTCGTCGCCCCAGATGCCGACGCGGCGGCCGTCCGGCGCTGTCAGGGTGTGCGCGGTCTCGCCGTCGACCACGTGCGAGTCGCCCCAGGCGTCGTCGAGGGCGAGATCGCCGACGCGGCGGCTCAGCGGGCTGTCGGCGCGCAGGTCGAACGGAGTGCCGGCCACCGCGCTCAGCCCGGTCGGGTTCAGGCGCTCGTCGACGTCGATGTGCGTGTCGGCGTTGACCGTGAGCACGAGCTCCTCGGTCGGAACCCCGCCGATCTTCAGGAACGGGTGCGATGCCACCGTGACGGGGGCGTCGCCGGCGGCGACGTTGCGCACTGTGTGGGTGACGGAGAGCCCGTCGGCGACGAGTTCGTAGCGCACCTGGGTGTCGAGGTGGAAGGGGTAGCCGAGCTGCGGGAACACCTGGGCGCCCAGCGTGATCGCCGAGTCACTGCGCTCGACGACCTGGTACGGCGCGAAGCGCAGCAGGCCGTGGATGGCGTTGTTCAGGTCGACCTCGGTGATGGCGAGCTGGTGGCTCGTGCCGGCCGCGTCGACCCAGACGCCGTCGGGAATCCGGTTCCCCCACGGCATCAGCAACACGCCGGCGCACGACGGCGGCGCGATCTCGGCATCGAAGCCCTGCATCAGTTCGACGCCGTCGATGCTCAGCTCGCGGATGCCGGCGGCGAGTTCGGTGATGACGGCACGCAGCATGCCGGAGGGGGTCTGGAGTGCGAGCTCGAACTGCTCGCCGGTGGGGAAAGTCATGGAGTCAGCCTAGGAGTCTCCGGGCACGAGCACGAGCACGCCGGCGTCGGCGAGGGCTGCGCTCAGCTCGGGGGTGATGACGGCGGATGCCGCGGCATCCGTCACCAGGGAATCGAATGCGTCGAGCGCAGCCACCTTGCCCAGGTGCACCCGCCCGAGCTTGGACGAGTCGGCGACGACGACGACGCGCTCGGCCGAGGCCGTCATGCGCGTCTTGATCGCCGCCTCCGGCAGGTTGATGTTGCTCACGCCGTGCTCGGCGTCGATGCCGTTGCAACCGATGAAGGCGATGTCGGCGTGCACCTGGCTGAGCACGAGGTCGGCGAGCGGGTCGACGAGCGAGTGTTGCAGCGGGCGCAGCGCGCCGCCCGTGACGATCACGCTGAAGCGCGGAATCTCGCTCTCGAGCTCGAGCGCGATGCTGAGACCGTTCGTCACGATCACGAGGTCGACGAGGTCGCGCCTGGCCTTCAGCGCCCGCGCGACGGCGAGCGTCGTCGTCCCGACGTCGAGCAGCACACTCTGCCCGCTCTGCACGAGCGAGGCGGCGAGCTCACCGATCTGCTGTTTCGGCAGCACGGACTCGGCGAGCGCCACCTCGAAGGCGCGTTCCCGCTGCGCCTGCCCGACGGGCACGGCCCCGCCGTGCACCCGTTCGGCCAGATTCGCCTCGACGAGGCTGTCGAGGTCGGTGCGCGCGGTCACGCCACTCACCCCGAAGCTCTCGGCCAGTTCGGTGACGCGCACGAATCCGCGCTCGCCCAGCATCGCGACGATCTGTTCGCGGCGCTGCCACGCGGGCAGGGCGTCGCGGCTCTCTCGGATCGCTCCGTGATCGGCTGGGCGTTCTGCTTGGCTCTCTCCGGGCATGAGCCCATCATGGCCGCAGCGGCGTCATTTTTCAATATGAAAGCTCATTGCTTTCATATTCGTAAATCGGCTACTCTGGCTCTGCCATGACTGACACACATTCGGATGCCGCCGCCCCCGCCTTCGCGCGCGATGAGCGCATCGCGCGCCAGAGCCACCGCCTCGCCGACGGCCGCGAGCTGATCTACTTCGACGACGCCGACACCACGCTGGCTCCCGACCGCGCCCCGGACCTGCGCGAGCTCTCCCCTCGCCCGGCGAACGCCGTCATGCGCCAGGACCCCCTCACCGGCGAGTGGGTGTCGATCGCCGCCGCCAGGCAGAATCGCGTCGTGCTGCCGCCGGCTCACCTCGACCCCCTGTCACCGCAGTCGCCGGGCAACCCCTCCGAGATCCCCAGCCGCTACGACGTCGCCGTGTTCGAGAACAAGTC
>JBEVGZ010000341.1:0-3885 GCA_040511515.1 Microterricola sp. | reverse complement strand
CAACGGCGGCGTGCTTCGCGGTCTGCGCCGCCACCTCGCGCACCTGGCGCACGGCGGGCGTGACACCCGCTGCTATGCCGGCGCGCAGCGTCTCGATGTAGCCGTCGATCGCGGCGGGGACGGCGGCGAGACGTGAGCTGATCTGCTCCCAGTCCTCGACCGTCGCCGTGGGCATCAGATCGAAGATCTCGCGGATCTCCTGAGCCGGCGATGCGATGACGTTGACGTCTCGGAGCGGCAGTTGGGCGTCGAAGCTGCGCAGCTGCAGCGCGAGTGTCGCGCGCAGATCGGTCTTCGTCACCTCGTCGACCGCGTCGACGGGCGTCTCGGCGTCGAGCTGGCCGATCACCGTTCGCGCGGCGGCCGCCAGCGCTTCATGGCCGGCCGGGGAGTAGTCGCCGAAGCGACCGTTGCCTTCGTTGCGGCCGATGAATGTACCGATCGTCGGCTGCAGTTCGACCAGGGTGTCGACCCAGTCCTCGGCGATCTGATCGATCGCCGACGGGGTGCGTGCTTCTGTGCTCATCTCGTGGCTCTCCATAACTCCGGGGCTCTTCTAGAAAACTGTGCGGCCTAGTGCGCTGCGCTGTCCCAGTTGGAGCCATGCCCCATCTGGACGTCGAGGGGCACGAGCAGCTCGGCCGCTCCCCCCATGCCGTCGCGCACGATCGTCTCCAGCGCGTCGGCCTCGCCGGGCGCCACCTCGAAGATCAACTCATCGTGCACCTGCAGCAGCATGCGCGAACGCAGCTCCTGGGCGGCGATGTCGTTCTCGATGGCGATCATGGCGCGCTTCATGATGTCGGCGGCGGAGCCCTGGATCGGTGAGTTCAGCGCCTGACGTTCCGCGGCCTCGCGGTGCACCCGGTTGGGGCTCGCCAGGTCGGGGAACGGTCGCCGACGACCGAAGAGGGTTGTGGTGTAGCCGTCGACCTTGGCCTGCTCGACCACGTTGCGCAGGTAGTCGCGCACGGCGCCGAAACGGCTGAAGTAGTCGGTCATCAGCTGCTTGGCCTCTGCCGTGTCGATGCGCAGCTGCTTGGACAGGCCGAAGGCGCTGAGACCGTAGGCCAGGCCGTACGACATCGCCTTGACCTTGTTGCGCATCGCGGGTGTGACGTCTTCCGGCTCGACGCCGAAGATGCGCGCACCGACGAAGCGGTGCAGGTCTTCCCCGGCGTTGAAGGCCTCGATCAGCCCGGCGTCCTCAGAGAGGTGCGCCATGATGCGCATCTCGATCTGCGAGTAGTCGGCGGTGAGCAGCGTCTCG
The DNA here is from genome assembly GCA_040511515.1 of Microterricola sp. Taxonomy (GTDB): domain Bacteria; phylum Actinomycetota; class Actinomycetes; order Actinomycetales; family Microbacteriaceae; genus Microterricola. The sequence continues at coordinate 2,615 of JBEVGZ010000341.1, read as the reverse complement.
TAGCCATCGCCGACGTGGAAGGCGGCCCGGATGCGGCGGCCGTCTTCCGTGCGCACGGGGATGTTCTGCAGGTTGGGGTCGTTCGACGCGATGCGGCCAGTCGCGGTTCCCACCTGCACGTAGTTGGTGTGGATGCGGCCAGTCTCGTCGATCGACTTGTCGAGAGTCTCGACGATCTGGCGGAGTTTGGTCGCGTCGCGGTGTTCGAGCAGAAGGCCGAGGAAGGGGTGCGGGTTGCTCTGCTGCAGATCGGCGAGGGCACCGGCATCCGTCGAGAAGCCGGTCTTCGTCGCGCGCGTCTTGGGCATGCCCAGCTCGGTGAACAGCACCTCCTGCAGCTGCTTGGGCGATCCGAGGTTGACCTCGCGCCCGATCTCGGCGAAGGCCTTCTCGGCGATCGCCGCTGCCGTCTCCCCCAGCTCGGAGGAGAGCGCGGCGAGCTCATCGTGGCTGACGGCGACGCCGCGCAGTTCCATCTCGACGAGCACGGCCAGCGTTGGCATCTCGATGGTCTCGAGCACGCTGCGCGAGCCGTCGTCGAGCTGGGCCACGACGACAGGGGCCACCCTGAGCGCGTACCAGGCGTCGACGGGAGCGCCGGACGGCACGCTGTCGTCGGGAACGAGCTGGTTGAGGTCTGGCTGGGGAACCGTCTCCTCGAGGTGGCGGGAGACGAGGTCGGAGAGGGTCTTCTCCTGCCCGCCCGGGCGCAGCAGCCAGCCTGCGACGAGGGCGTCGACGGCTAGACCGTCGAAGGCGAGGCCGGCCCGGCGGATCGCCTTCAGCTGGGTCTTTGCACCGCACATGATCTTCGGCGCGTCACTGGCGAGCCATTGCTCGAACGGCTCGTAGTCGCTGCGTCCGGGGATCCAGGGCAGGATCACCGCCTCGGTCTCACTGGCGACGCCGAAGCCGATGGGCATGCCGTCGATGATCTCGACGCTCAGGCCGAGCCCGGCGGGGTGGGTCGCGGTGACGCGGTTCAACCAGCCGCGCAGCTCCTCGTCGAGCAGCGACTGGGCAGTCGGGGTTGCGGGGATGTCGACGGCGGCGACCTCTGCGGCCTCGGCGCCCGCCACGATCTCCGCGCCCTCCGCGAGCTCCTGCTTCAGCACGCGGTCGAGCAGGGTGCGGAACTCGAGGCGGGCGAAGATGTCGCGCACGGCCTGCTCATCGATCGGGCCGCGCTCGAGCTCCGGCACGGCGACGGGCAGTTCGAGGTCGGTGACGAGGCGGTTGAGGCGCCGGTTGCGGATCGCGTTCTCTTTCTGCTCGCGCAGATTGTTGCCGACGACGCCCTTGATCTCGTCGGCGTGTTCGAGGATGCCGTCGAGGCTGCCGTAGAGGCCGAGCCACTTGACGGCGGTCTTCTCGCCGACCTTGCTGATGCCGATCAGGTTGTCGCTGGATTCGCCGACGAGTGCGGCGACATCCGGGTACTGCTCCGGACGGATGCCGTAGCGCTCCTCGACGGCGGCCGGGTCGTAGCGCTTCAGCTGCGAGACGCCCTGCGTGTTCGGGTAGAGCAGGGTGACGTTCTCGTTCACGAGCTGGATGCTGTCGCGGTCGCCGGAGACGACGAGCACACGGTAGCCCTCCTCCGTGCCGCGCACAGAGAGGGTCGCCAGGATGTCGTCGGCCTCGAAGTCTTCCTTCGTGATCGTCACGATGTTCATCGCGGCGAGGGCCTCCTGCAGCAGCGGGATCTGGCCGATGAACTCGGACGGGGTCTCACCTCGTGTTCCCTTGTACTCGGGGTACTCCCGCGTGCGGAACGAGAACCGGGAGATGTCGAAGGCGACGGCGATGTGCGTCGGCTTCTCGTTCTTCAACAGGTTCAGGAGCATCGAGATGAAGCCATGGATGGCATTGGTGTGCTGCCCGTCCCTGGTCTGAAAGCTGTCGACGGGCAGGGCGTAGAACGCCCGGAACGCCAGCGAATGGCCGTCAATGATGAGGAGGGTAGGCTTTTCTGAATCCGACACAGACACAGCCTACAAGCCACCGCCGACAGGCATCAGGCTTGACCAGCGCTGGCCGATTTCAAAGGTGACCATGACACAGACGACCCACGACGCCCTCGACTGGGTGTTGCAGCGCGGAATCGGCGCCCTCGCCGAGAAGATGGGCATCGAGTTCACCGAATTCAGCGTCGAGCGGGCCGTCGGCCGCATGCCCGTCGAGGGCAACACGCAGCCGGCGATGCTGCTGCACGGCGGTGCGTACGTCGTGCTCGGCGAGTCGCTCGGCTCCATGGCCGCGAACCTCTGGGCCGGCGAAGGGCGCTTGGCCGTCGGCATCGAGATCAACGCGACGCACACCCGCTCCGCCACCTCCGGCTTCGTCACGGGCGTCTGCACGCCGATTCACCTCGGCCGCACGCTGACGACGCACGAGATCGCGATCAGCGACGAGCAGGGACGCCGTTGCTCCACGATCCGCATCACGAACCTGATCAAGGAACTGCCGCAGCAGGCCTAGCGATCCGGCTGGAACGAACGAAGAGCGGATGCCATCGGCATCCGCTCTTCGCGTGAAAGTGTGTGGTGCTCGGCGCCGTTACTTCTTGGCGCTGAGCTGCTCGATGATCGCCTGCGCGACATCGTGCATGGTCA
>JBEVGZ010000340.1:0-5798 GCA_040511515.1 Microterricola sp. | reverse complement strand
CAGGGCATCGACCCGCAGATCGACTTCTCCGACATCGACATGGTCAAGCGCACGGTCGAGCACTGCAACCAGCTGCCCGTTCCCGAGCGCCACCCGTGGGTGGGAGATCTGGTCTACACCGCGTTCAGCGGCTCGCACCAGGACGCCATCAAGAAGGGCTTCGAGCAGATGGCCGCGGATGCCGCAGAGCGCGGCGTCACGGTTGACGAGCTGGAGTGGGCAGTGCCGTACCTGCCCGTCGATCCGAAGGACCTCGGCCGCAGCTATGAGGCCGTCATCCGCGTCAACTCGCAGTCGGGCAAGGGCGGAGTCGCCTACCTGCTGAAGAACGACCACGCCCTGGAGCTGCCGCGCCGCCTGCAGATCGAGTTCAGCGGTGTTGTGCAGGCCAGGACCGACGCAGAGGGTGGCGAGCTCACCAGCGAGCAGATCTGGGACATCTTCCGCGACGAGTACCTGCCGAGTGCAGAGGCCGGAGCCGGCGCCGAGCGTTGGGGCCGTTTCGAGCTGATCTCCACCGTCACGACGCACAAGGGCGAGGGCGTTCACCTCGAGGTCGAGGTGCGTGACGGCAACGTCGTCGAGACCGCGCAGGGTTCGGGCAACGGCCCGATCGCGGCGTTCCTCTCCGTGCTGGCCACCCGCGGGCTGAAGGTCGACCTGTTCGACTTCTCGCAGCACACGCTCTCGGCCAGCGGCGACGCCCAGGCGGCTTCCTACGTCGAGCTCGACGTGGACGGCCAGCGTCTGTGGGGCGTCGGCATCGACGGCGACACCTCCGTGGCCTCGCTGAAGGCCGTCGTGTCAGCCGTCAACCGCGCGCAGCGCACCGCGGCAACCGAGCTGACGACGCTCCAGAAGATCGCCGAGGCGGTCAGCGTCTGACACCAGCGGTGAAGCGCGGCCCGGGGTTCTCCCGGGCCGTCGCTCGTTAACCGCGCCCTCTCCGTGCGCTGGCCCGGTAGCCGCTACGCCGGCATCGTGGCCGGAACTCGGCTTCGGGGGCGGCCTCGTTCCTCGGCTGCTCCCTCGCGCCAGCGCTGTCCTAGCTGCGGCGCCAGCGCGGCCAACTGGCGAGGGCGCGCTGTTCCGGCAGGCTCCAGCCGAAGCGCACTGCGAGCAGCCGGATGATCGTCGTCACGCCGACACAGACGATGCCGGCGATCGTGATCTGCACCCCGGCGGAGGCGAGGATCACGAGCAGCGTGCAGCCGACGCCGGCCGCGACCGCGTAGAGCGAACCGACGTGCATCACGGCGATCGGCAGGTTGAGCATCATGTCGCGCAGGATCGAGCCACCGACGGCGCTCAGCACGCCGACGAAGGCCGCTGGCACCTCCGGAACGCCGTAGGCGAGGGCTTTGGTGACACCGATCGCGCCGAAGAGGCCGATCGTGACGGCATCCAGGCCGATGATCAGCGGGTTCAGCTTGTCGAAGACGCGCACCAGGGCCATGCCGATGAGGGCGGATGCCGTCGCCACCGGCAGGTACCAGTTGCTCGCCAGCGCGGCCGGCAGCTGGTTGATGAGCACATCACGCAGCAGACCGCCGCCGAGCCCGACGGCGACGCCGATGATCGCGACACCGAGCAGGTCGATGCGGCGATCCTTCATGCGGGCCGCGAACATGGCGCCCTGAATCGCTCCGATGGCGACCGCCGTGAGGTCGAGCCAGAGGGGGATGACGAAGAGGGCGGTGCTCATGCTCCATGTATACCAAGTCACGGAGCCCTGCGATGACGCCGTCAGCGTGCGGCGAGGAACTCCGCGAAAGTCTGCCGCCCGTATGGCGCGCCGGGAACGAGGTTGTGGCCGGCGCGGAAGGCCCGAACGGTTGCGCCGGGGATCGACAGCGTGCGCACGGAGCGGCGACCGGAGCGCGCCGCCTGATACTGCTCACCGAACTCGCGGGCGGTGCGCACCTCTGGACCGCCGATGTCGGCTGCGCGGCCCATCGCGCCGTCGTGCACCAACTCGACGAGCCGTTCGGCCACCTCGCCCGCCGCGATCGGCTGCGCCGAGAACGGGGGAGCGACGAGCACGGGGAGCACGCGCTGGGCGCGGAAGATCTGCTCGATCAGGGTGTGGAACTGGGTGGCGCGGAGCAGGGCAAACGGCAGGCCGGATCCCTCGATGGCGCGTTCAGCCGCCAGCTTGCCGCGGTAGTAGCCGAGCGGGATCGCGTCGACTCCGACGATCGAGATGTACACGATGCGGGGCGCCGCGCCGCCACGGGCGCGCGCGGCATCCAGCAGCGCCCGCGTGATGTCGAGGTCGTTGCGGTAACCCGTCGCCAGGTGCAACACCGTGTCGACGCCCTGAAGGGCCGCAGGCAGGCCATCGCCCGTGCGCAGATCGCCGGTGATCAGCCCCGGCCCATGCTGTCGGCTGAGCACGCGCGGCTCGATGTCCACTGCGCGAAGCCGTCGGACCACCGCACGACCCAGATTGCCGGTTCCCCCGGTCACAAGCACGCTCACGCTGCGACTCTACGCTCGCGCGGGCTCGAACGGAGGCCTGCGGCGAGGGGCGGCCCAGAGACGGCGGGCGCGGGGGATAATTGACTGTGCCTGTCTATCGTGATGAAGCCGTTGTGCTCCGCACCCACAAGTTGGGTGAAGCGGACCGCATCGTCACGCTGCTGACCCGCCAGCACGGCAAGGTGCGCGCCGTCGCCAAGGGTGTGCGGCGCACCGCGTCGAAGTTCGGCTCCAGGCTCGAACCGTTCATGGTCGCCGATCTGCAGCTCTACGAGGGTCGCACCCTCGACGTGATCACGCAGGCCGAGACGATCGGCGCCTACGGGGCGCTGATCGCGGAGGACTACCCCAGCTACACCGCGGCGACGGCAATGGTCGAGACCGCCGACAAGCTCACCGAGTCGGAGGGGTCGCTGCAGCAGTACCTGCTGCTCGTCGGGGCCCTGCGCTCCCTCTCCCGCCGCGAGCACAACTCGAGCCTCACCCTCGACTCCTACCTGCTTCGGGCGCTCTCGATGGCCGGCTGGGCGCCGAGCTTCCACGACTGCGCCCGCTGTGGCCTGGCCGGGCCGCACGAGCACATGGTGGTGCAAATCGGCGGCGTCGTCTGCGCCGACTGCTCGCCCCCCGGCTCGCCGCGCCTCGACACCGAGACGATCGGCCTGCTCGGCGCCCTGCTCGAGGGCAACTGGGCCGTCGCCGATGCGGCACCGGAGAACACGGCATCCCGAGCCAGCGGCGTCGTCGCCGCGTACACCCAATGGCACCTGGAACGCGGGCTGCGCTCGCTCTCCCACGTTTCGCGAGAAAGCAGCGTATGACCCCGAAGCCCTTCACCCACAAGGATGCCGTCGCCTACAAGCCTCTGGACTGGACCGGCATCTACCCGCCGGCGATCCCGGCGAAGGCCGTGCCGGAGCACGTCGCCGTGGTGATGGACGGCAACGGACGCTGGGCCAACGCCCGCGGCCTCACCCGCGTCGAGGGGCACAAGGCGGGGGAGGCCGCGCTGCTCGACGTCGTCGCAGGCGCCATCCAGATCGGCGTCAAGCACCTCAGTGTCTACGCATTCTCAACCGAGAACTGGAAGCGCTCACCCGATGAGGTGCGCTTCCTGATGGGCTTCAACCGTGACGTGCTGCACCGTCGCCGCGACCAGCTCAACGAGTGGGGTGTGCGGATCCGCTGGGCCGGTCGCAAGCCCCGGCTCTGGGCATCCGTCATCAACGAGCTGCAGTACGCCGAGAAGCTCACGGCGGGCAATTCGACGATGACGCTCACGATGTGCGTCAACTACGGCGGCCGCAACGAGATCACGGATGCCGTACGCGCTCTGGCGGAGGATGTGGCCGCCGGCCGGCTGAAGCCCTCCGCGATCACCGAGAAGGCGATCGCGAAGAAGCTCTATACCCCGGAGATGCCGGACGTCGACCTGTTCGTGCGCAGCTCGGGGGAGCAGCGCACCTCGAACTTCCTGCTCTGGCAGTCCGCCTACGCCGAGATGGTGTTCCTGGACACGCTGTGGCCGGACTTCTCTCGGGTCGACCGGTGGCGCGCCGTCGAACTGTACGCCTCACGCAACAGGCGTTTCGGCGGGGCCGTCGACGCGCCGAGCGCCTGAGCTACGGCGACTCTGAGCTACTCCGCCTCGACGGTGTCGACGGTGTCGGCCGATGCGTCCGCGGTCGCCGGGCGGAGGCGCTCGCGCAATACGTCGCGGGCCTGCTGAGCGGCCTGGCGCACCGACTTCTCCGGGTCGCGGAGGCGCTGGGCGATCGTCTCGACGTGCTCATCCGTGCCCTGGGCCGCGAGGGCGTGCAGGGCGGCGGCGCGGACGCGCGGGTTCTCGTCGGTCGTCAGGCGCACCAGCTTGGGCGCAACCTGAAGATCGCGCAGCAGCACGACCTTGGCGCACATCTCGCGCACGCGCCAGGCCTGGTTGCCGAGACCGACGACGACGTACGGGGAAGCCGCGTCATCCCAGACGTGCAGCAGGGCGCGTGCGCCCCAGAGCTCCGGCCAGTACAGGGCGGGGGCGCCGTCGAGGATCCCGAGGGCGTGGCGCCCACCGGCGTAGAGCAGGAAGTCTTTGCCCGCGTTCTTGGCGCGCAGCAGGGCGATGGCGTTCTGGGCCACGACCTCTTCGCCGTAGTGGTCGATGGCGGCGGCGATGCGCTCGCCCGTCGGCAGGTCGATGGGGATGTCGGGGTGCGGGTTGAGTTTGTTTGCCATGGCACTGCCAACTGTATCTGGCCGAGCTGGGTGTCGAGGGAATACAGCGGCGGCGGCGGTGGTTGGGCCCTGTTGTGAGTGAACCCATCAAAATTGACGTCTGGTCCGACATCGCCTGCCCCTGGTGCTTCATTGGCAAGCGCAAGTTCGAGGGCGGTGTGACCGAATTCCAGCAGGATGCCGATGCACCCGAGGTGATCGTGGAGTACCACAGCTTCGAGCTGGCCCCCGATACCCCCGTCGACTTCGAGGGCAGCGAGATCGACTTCCTCGCCAAGCACAAGGGCATGCCGGCCGAGCGCGTCGGGGAGATGCTCGAGCACGTCACCGGGATCGCGGCATCCGTCGGTCTCGAGTACAACTTCGACATCCTGCAGCACACGAACACCGTCAAGGCACACCAGCTGCTGCACTACGCCAAGGCGCAGGGCATCCAGCTGCAGGCCGTCGAGCGACTGCTCAGCGCCTACTTCACCGAGGGCCGCCACCTCGGCCGGGTCGAGGACCTCGCCGATCTCGGCGCAGAGCTCGGCCTCGACCGCGACGACGTGCTCCGCTCGCTGAACGAGGACGAGTACCTCGCCGCGGTGCGCGCGGATCAGGCGCAGGCGCAGCAGTTCGGCATCAACGGCGTCCCGTTCTTCGTGATCGACGGCAAGTACGGTCTGTCGGGCGCGCAGGATGCTGGTACTTTTGCACAAGTTCTGCAGCAGGTGCGGAGCGAACGAGCCGAGGAGATTTCCGCATGAGCGAGAACACCATTACCGTCGAGTCCGTCACCCGCAAGCCCCTCATCCAGCTGACCGACGTGTCAGCTGAGGCAACGGCCGAGGCCGGCTGCTGCGGCGGCGGAAGCTGCGGCGTCTAATTCTCTGAACAGCAGACGGGGCACCGCCGATCCGGCGGTGCCCCGTTTTCGTGCTGCCGCGTAGCGTCGCGGATGCCGTCCGCTCTGGCGGCCCGCGAAAAGTGCAGAGGCCCGGTGAATTCACCGGGCCCGTGCAGTTTTCCCGGGCCGCGAACGGTTGTGGGTTCGCGCTCGTTCCTCGGTGCTCCCTCGAGCCGGCCTGAGAATCCACGACTGT
>JBEVGZ010000339.1:0-6986 GCA_040511515.1 Microterricola sp. | reverse complement strand
GACATTAACGGCACATTCACCGGGTTAGCGGCCTGGCCGCCCGGGGCGGGCGTCAGAAGGTGAAGCCCTCGGGGAAGGGGTCAGCCGGGTCTAGCAGGTACTGGCCGAGGCCGGTGACCCAGGCGCGGCCGGTGATGGTCGGGATGACAGCCGGGCGCCCGTCGACGTCCGTCTCGGCGATCAGCCGGCCGATGAAACGGCTGCCGATGAACGACTCGTTGACGAAGTCCGTGTCCAGGGCGAGTTCTCCGCGCGCCCAGAGCTCGGCCATGCGCGCGGACGTGCCCGTTCCGCACGGGGAGCGGTCGAACCAGCCCGGGTAGATCGCCATCGCATGCCTGGAGTGCGCCGCGTCAGAGCCGGGGGCGATGAACTCGACGTGGTGACAGTGGTCGACCCCCTGGATCGACGGGTGCTTCGGGGGCGCAGTGGTGTTGATGGCGTCCATGATCGCGAGCCCGGCCTGGACGATGGCCTGCTGGTGCTCGCGATCGAACGGGAGCCCGACGGCATCCAGCTCGACCATCGCGTAGAAATTGCCACCGAACGCCATCGAGTACGGGACCGTGCCGAGGCCGGGCACCTCGATGCTGGCGTCGAGCACGTCGACGTAGCTCGGCACATTCTCGATGGTGACCGAGTCGGCGTGGCCGTCGCTGACGGCGACGCGCGCGATGACCAGCCCGGCCGGGGTGTCGAGCCGGATCGTCGTGACCGGCTCGATCACCTCGACCATGCCCGTCTCGACGAGCACCGTTGCGACACCGATGGTGCCGTGCCCGCACATCGGCAGACAGCCAGAGACTTCGATGTAGACGACACCCCAGTCGCAGTCATCACGCGTCGGCGGCTGCAGGATCGCTCCGCTCATCGCGGCGTGGCCGCGTGGCTCGTTCATCAGGAACAGGCGGACGTCATCAAGATGCTCCATGAAGTGGAGCCGTTTCTCGTTCATCGTCGCACCGGGGATGACGCCGACGCCGCCCGTGACAACGCGCGTCGGCATCCCCTCCGTGTGCGAGTCGACGGCACTGATCAGTCGCGTGGAACGCATCGTCTGCTCCTCGAGGTCTCCGGGGTCAGCGGCCCGCGATGTACGCGAGCGCCTTCTCCGTGTCTGCCCGCACGCGGGACTCGGTCTCGGCGCTGAGCGGACCGCGCGGCGGACGCGTGCGGCCGCCGTAGCTCTGCCCGGCGATGTCGATGGAGAGCTTGATCGCCTGCACGAACTCGGTCTTGGAGTCCCAGCGGAAGACGGCGACAAGCGCCTTGTAGAGCTCGCGTGCCTCGTCGATCCGGCCCTCCTTGACCAGGGTGTAGATCTCGACGGCCTCCTTCGGGAACGCGTTCGGGTAGCCGGCGAACCAGCCGGTCGCGCCGACGACGAGCGACTCGAACAGCAGGTCGTCCGCTCCGGCAATGACGTCGATGTCGCAGAGCTCCTGGATCTCGAGAACACGGCGGATGTCGGTCGTGAACTCCTTGATCGCGACGACGTTCTCGAGCTGGGCGAGCTCGGCGACCAGATCGGGCGTGAGGTCGACCTTGGTGTCGATCGGGTTGTTGTAGAGCATGATCGGCAGCCCGACCTCGTTCACCTTGGCGTAGTGCTCGATGACCTCTGCCCGGTTGGCGCGGTAGATCGTCGGCGGCAGCAGCAGCACGCCGTCGGCGCCGTCCTCCTTGGCGTACTCGGCCCACTGCACGGCCTGGTGCCAGCCGACGCCGTGCACACCGGCGACGACCAGGCCGCGCCCTGCGACGGTCTCGACGGCGACCTGGATGACGCGGCGACGCTCCTCGTCGGTGAGGCTCGAGTACTCGCCGAGCGAGCCGTTCGGGCCGACGCCGCGGCATCCGTTCTCGATCAGGAAGTCGCAGTGGGCTGCGAACTTGTCGTAATCAACGGCGAGGCCAGCCGGTGCCGACGCGTCTTCCTTGAACGCGAGGGTTGTTGCGACGACGACGCCGCCGAGGTCGAACTTCTTCTCAGACATTGGTGCCCTTTCCTTGGACGTGTTCGATGGGTTCTTGCGGTGAAAGTGTTGCGGCGAGTTCGCCGATGCGCACCGGGGCGGCGATGGGGCGCCGGTCGGAGCGGACCGGATCCGCTCCGCCGGCGGTCCCGAGCAGGTGCTCGACCGTGCGGCCACAGATCCGGCCCTGGCAGATGCCGAGGCCGGCCCTGGTACTGAGTTTCAGAGAGCGCAGACCGCTCGAGCAGGTGTCGTGGGCGATGTCGCGCAGCCGCCCGTACGGCACCTCCTCGCAGCGGCAGACGATCGTGTCGTCGCCGAGCCAGCTCTGCCAGCCCGGGCGGATGCCGTGCGCAGCCTCGATCCGCGCGGCGAAGCCGCTCGCGTTGTCGCGGGCGCGCACGGTGGTGCGCAGGGCAGGATCGCTCGGATCGCCGCCGGCCGCGCAGTGGCCGGCGACACCGCCCTCCGCCAGCGCGGCGTCCGCTCCCCCGATGCCGGTGATCTCGCCGGCCGCGTACACGCCGGGCACGCTGGAACGCTGTGCGGCGTCGACCGAGATGAAGCCGTCACCGGTGACCCGGCATCCGGCGGCGATCGGCAGTTCGAGCCGCGGCGTGAAGCCGTGGCTCACGCAGACGGCGTCGGCGGCGATCCGGCGTTCCGTTCCCGGGATCGGCGCCCAGCCGGCGTCGAGCCTGGCGATGGTGACCGCTTCGACCCGCTCGGTGCCGTGCGCGGCGATGACCGCGCGGCCGAGCCGGTAGGGGATCCGGTTCCGGACGTGATTGCCGACGTAACCGGCGAGCTCGCCGCCCTTCTTCGCGGACCCGAGCAGCTGCCACGGCTTCGGCAGCCATCCGCGCAGCAGGCCGGAGGTGCGGCTCGCCTCGTAGACGCCGAGGACCCTGGCACCCGTCTGGGCGAGGGAGGCGGCCACCGGCAGCAGGAATGGGCCGGCTCCGGCGACGACGACGCGGTGGCCGACGGCCACCCGCTCGCCCTTGGCGAAGGCCTGGGCGGCACCGGCGGTGAAGACGCCGGGCAGATCCCAGCCGGGGAACGGCAGCGTGCGGTCGTGGGCGCCGGTCGCGAACACGACGGCGTCCGGGGTGAAGCTGCGTCCGCGCCGGCGTCCGCCGTCGGCGGGGCCGATCAGCGCGTGCACCGTCGGTGCGGCATCCGTCCCGGCCTCGATCGCCCAGACCTGTGCGCCGGTGATGATCTCGCAGCCCGCGTCGGCCTCCAGCCTGTCGCGGAGCGCGGTGAACGTCGACCAGCCGTGGTGCAGGATGCGCTCATCGGCCGCGGGGCGTTCGGCGGGCAGGTGCCGCCAGTACTGCCCGCCGAGAACGTCGGCGGCGTCGAGCAGGATGACGGAGGCGCCCCTGGCGCGCGCCGCTGCCGCTGCCGCGAGCCCGGCCGGGCCGGCTCCGATGACGAGGACACGGGTCACGCTGTCACCTCCGGAAGGCTGTCGTGTTGGCTCAGCACCTCGTCGCCGTCGGCGGCGCGGCGCATGCACGCACGCACATCGCGGTCGCCGTTGACGGTCACGATGCAGTCGAAGCACACCCCGATGCCGCAGAACAGCCCGCGCGGTGCACCGGCGGACGAGGTGCGCCGCCAGTCGAGGCGGCCGGATGCCAGCAGGACACCGGCAATGCTCTGGCCGGCAACGCCGGTGGCGGTGACACCGTCGACGGAGATCTCGATGGGAGTCGGCGCGGCCGGGCGGGCGCGGTCATCGCCGAATGGGAGGAGTCTGGCCGCCATCTCAGGCCACCTCCGCGAGGTGAGCAGACAGGCTGGCGCGATCGAGGCGGAACGGGGACGGGTCGATCGGCGGGGTGCGCTGGAGCATGTCGGCCGCGATGATCTCGGCCGTCGCGAGCGAGAGCCCGATGCCGGCTCCCTCGTGCCCACTCGCGTGCCAGAGTCCGTCGACGCGATGGTCGGCGCCGATCACGGGTAGGTGGTCGGGCATGTACGGCCGGAATCCGCCGTAGCTGCGCATGATGCTCGCGCCGGCGAGGAAGGGGAAGATGCGCAGCGCCTTGACCGCGAGCTCGTGCAGCACGGGCACGCGGAGACGGTCATCGAAGCCGATCTGCTCGCGACTCGAACCGATCAGCACGGTGCCGGCCGCCGTCGACTCGACGACGCTCGAGGTCTGCAACGACGCGTCGCTCGATTGCGTCGCCCCGAAGTAGTCGCCGTCGTAGACCTTGTGGAAGATCTGGTGCGGCATCCGGCTCGTGACGAGCACGACTCCGCGTCGGGGGCGGACGGGGAGCGTCGTCCCGAAGGACGCCGCGACCTCACCGGACCACGGACCGGCCGCGATCAGCACGGCGCCGGCCGAGATATCGCCGGCGCTGGTGCGCACGCCGCGGATGCGGCCGGCTCCGTCGCGGAGCGCGCCGATCACCTCGACGCCGGTGTGCACGACGGCGCCGCTTCTGCGCGCGGAGGCCAGGAGCGCCTCGGTCATGATCACCGGCTGCACCTGGGCGTCCTCCGGGTAGTGCACGGCGGCCGTGATGCGGGGGTTCAGCTCCGGTTCGAGCGCGATGGCCTCGGCGACGTCGAGCTGGCAGGCGTCGACGCCGACGGCGCGCTGGCTGCCGGCGAACGCCAGCAGCGGAGCCGCGCCGGCCTCGGTGGTCGCGACCACGATGCCGCCCTTGCGCTCGTACTCGACAGCGGGGAAGCGCGGGCCGAGCTGTTCGGCCAGCTGCGCGGTCACGGCGGGCCAGAGCGATGCCGCGTACTGTGCGAGCCGCAGCTCGGCGCCAGGACCCTTGTCGGAGACGAGGAGGTTGCCCTCGCCCTTGGCGCTGGTGCCGGATGCCGCAGCGCCACGATCGAGGACGGTCACCGTCAGGCCGGCTTCAGCGAGGGTGCGCGCGCACGCGGCGCCGATGATTCCGGCACCCACGATGAGTACATCCGTGACCATCTCGACTCCTCCTTTGGCGTGGCGACATTTAGTAATATGTCACACATTGCTAAAAGTTGCGAGCCCCGATTTCCTTCGCGGTCAGCTCCGCACCGTGCGGGGCGGTGCGAGCTCGGGGCGCGCCGACGCAGCTGTGAGCGCCGGCACGTGCACCATTCGACTCAGTGTGCCGACTCTGCGTCGTCTTCGGGCAGACCGGCCCACCAGCCGAGGGTGTGACCGATGTGGCGGTGCATCAGGGCACGGGCGCCGTCGCCGTCCCCGGATGCCAGCGCCTCGAGCAGTTCGATGTGCTCGGCGGCCGAGCGCTCCAGCTGGGCGGACTTGACGAGCGAGACGAGGCCGACGAGGCGGGTGCGGGAGCGGAGGTCGGCGACGACCTCGACGAGGAGCGGGTTGCCGAGCAGAGCCGTGAGCCGCAGGTGGAAGCGCTGATCGGCTTCCAGGTAGCTGCGGAGATCGCCGGACTGTGCGCCGGCGACGATCGTCTCCGCCATCTGACGCAGCTCGGGGAGTTCCTTGTCCGGCAGCGAGCCGGCGAGCTGCTGCATGGCCTCCGGCTCGAGCATGCGGCGGACGCCGACGATCTGGCGGAGGTCGTCCTCGCTGACATCCGTGACCCTGAAGCCCTTGTTGCGCACGGCTTCGACGAAACCGCGCTTCTCGAGATTCAGCATGGCCTCGCGCACGGGCGTCGCCGACACGTTGAACTGGGCGGCGAGGCCGGGGGCGGAGACGAGCTTGCCCGGCGGCATCTCCCCGGAGATGATGGCCGCGGCGAGCGCGCGTTCTACCATCTCGCGCAGGCTCACCCCGCGCTCGAGGCGTTCGACTCCGACAAACGTCATACTCTCAGCCACGACGGCCTCTCCCTGCAGCAGCTCGAACACCGGGCTCGCCCGCGACGCACGGCATGCGCCTGTTCCCCTTGAATCGTAGGGCACGGCGTGCGCGGTTCCGTGTCACCGGAGCCTCCGCACCCAGTTTTCGAGTCCGGTCGCGTCGCGTGGGAGCGCCGCGCTGAGGTTGTCCGCCCCGGTCGCCGTGACGACGAGGTCGTCTTCGATACGCACGCCGATGCCGCGCAGCTCCGGCGGAACGCTCTGATCGTGCGCGTGGAAGTACAACCCCGGCTCGACCGTCAGCACCATGCCGGGGGCGAGCTCCGCGCCGTTGTAGTGCTCGTGCCTGGCCTTGCTGCAGTCGTGGACATCGATGCCGAGGTGGTGTCCGATGCCGCAGATGAGGTAGCGCCTGTGGTGCTGGCCCTGCTCACTCAGTGCCTCGTCGACCGACACCCCGAGCAGGTCCCAGTCGTGCAGGCCCTGCGCAATCACGGCCATCGCGGCGTGGTGGAAATCGGTGAAGGTGTTGCCAGGGCGCACTGCGGCCATTCCAGCCTCGTGGGCGGCCTGCACGAGGTCGTGCACCTGCCGCTGCGGTGCCGTGAAGCTGCCGCTGATCGGGAAGGTCCGCGTGACGTCGGAGGTGTAGAAGGTGCGCGTCTCGACGCCGGCGTCGAGCAGCAGCAGCTCGCCGTCGCGGATCGGTCCGTCGTTGCGGGTCCAGTGCAGCACGGGTGCGTGATCGCCGGCCGCGACGATGGTTCGGTAGCCGGTCGTGTTGCCCCGCGTGCGTGCGATGCGATCGAAGGTTCCCTGCAACCAGCGTTCGCCGCCGTCCTCGCCCGCCCGGCGCAGCTCGGAGGCGACCGCCTCGAAGCCCTCGACGGTCGCGTCGACGGCCTCCCGCAGCTGCCCGATCTCCCAGTCGTCCTTCACGACGCGGAGTTCGGAGATGCTCCGGCCGAGTTCTGCCGCGCCGCGCGCGTGCAGTTCACTCGGAAGGCCGGATGCCGCGGTGGGCCGCCCGGCCGAGTAGAGCGCCAGAGACCTCGCGACGCCGAGGTCTCCGGCGAGGTTGCCGAGGCCGCGCACCTCGATGGCCAGCGCCTCCGACCATTCGCGCAACGTCGGGGCACCGCCCATCCAGAGTTCGCTGCGCTCCCGCCCCGAGACGTAGTCGGGGTCGCCGGCGACGATCGGCTC
>JBEVGZ010000338.1:0-8640 GCA_040511515.1 Microterricola sp. | reverse complement strand
ACGTGGTGCTCTCGCCGGAGCACCGCCTCGAACTGATCGAGTGGGTCACGAGCCTCGAGCCGGCGACGCTCGCTCTACGTTGCGCTGGCCATCGGCGTCATCGTGCTGCTGTTCGGTCTGGTCGGACTGCTGCGCCGGGCGCAGCGTGCGCTCGCCGCCCGCCGCTCCTCCGCCTGATCCATCGGCGCCAGCCCGCCGTGAGTTTGGCTCAAATCGCCCCTTCGCGCGTGCGCACGGGGCCATGTGCGCCAACTCGCGACCGAGGCAGGGCGGCGGATGCCGGCTACGCGCCTTTGTCGGCCTTGGCGGACTTGTCGCGCTTGGCAACGCGGCGGCGCTTCTCCCCGACGGCATCGGCCGCATCGGGCTGCCCGGCGGCCTGGCCGGCCTCCGGTCGCTTCTTCTTCTTTTTCTTCAGCGGTTTCGGCTGGGCGGTTGCGTCGTCGAGCATGGCGAGCCAGCTGTCACGACCGAGCGCGTGCACGATCTTGCTCAGCGTCGTGAGCGTGGATCCGTGCCCCTTCTCGAGGCTGCGAAGGGCCGTGAGGCCCACCCCGGCGCGGTCGGCCAGCTCGCGTTGGGAGTAGTCGCGCTTGATGCGGAGTTCACGCACCACCAGGCCGAGATCGCGCTCGACACGCTCCACGTCAAACTCAATCATCGCAATTCCGACGCTTGATGCTGTAGCATGGTTTAAGTGTCGCATATGCGACCTTTGTTTCAGAACGTGACGGGACCGACTCGTCACAACTCGTCGTCCGTATGGATTCCGTACGGACGGCTCGTTTGTGCATCTGAGACCAGAAAGGATAACTCTCATGATCGTTCAACTCGTTGGCGTAGCCCTGTTCGTACTCGCCGCATCGACCATCACGTGGGCGATGCTTTCGTTGCGCACCGCCCAGCAGCGCCGCTCGGCATCCACACAGCAGCTCGCGTGATTCAGTAGCGCCAGTCGCCCGCCGAAAACTCAGAGAAGGCCCCGCTCCCCCAGTGGACGGGGCCTTCTCCGCACCCTCGACCAGCGAGCTCACCACGGGCCCGCCCATTACAGCTCGATGCCGACGAGCACAGGCTCCGGGTGCAGGATCACGCCGAACTCTGCCTGAACACGGCCCTGCACGTAGCGGGCCAGCTGCGCGATCTCCTCGGCATGCGCCCCACCCGTGTTCGTGATCGCCAGGGTGTGCTTGCTCGAGATGGCCGCTCGCGACCCCGGAAGCCGGAACCCGCGGCGGATGCCGGCGTTCTCGATGAGCCAGGCGGCGGAGAGTTTGACGAGCGCCTCGTTCGACGCGGCGGCGCCGGAGTCGACCGTTGAGGCGGCGAGTTCCTCCTGGTGTGTGAGGAAAGCGTCGAGCGGCGTGCCGGACGCGAGGTGCCCGAGCGGGACCACGACGTCGGCGGCATCCGGGGTGACCGGCCACTGCGGGGCATCCGCGGGAAGCCCGCGGGCGAAGTTCTCGCGCACGATCGGGTTCGTGAAGAAGGATCCGGCGCTGGCGGTGTCCGGGTCCTCCGGGTTCAGCACCATGCCCTTGGACGCCCGCAGCACGAGCACGGCGTCGCGCATCGCCTGCACCGGGACCCGGTCGCCGAGTTGCACGCCGAGCGCTCCCGCGAGCTGCGCGTACGCGACCGGCTGGCCGAGCGCCCCGCCGAGCACGGCCTGTTCGTCGGCGGTGTCGTGCAGCTCGAGCTCGACGGTGAGGACGATGCCCTGGCGGCCCTGTTTGAGAACCGAGGTGCGGTAGCCGAGCTCGAGCTCGGCCGCGCTCAGTCGGCTGACCTCGCCCGTGATGAAGTCGAGGAAGTCGATGGCGACGAGGCTGGAGGAGAGCTCCTGGCCGTACGCGCCGATGTTCTGCACGGGTGCTGCGCCGGTCGAGCCGGGAATGCCGGAGAGCGCCTCGATGCCAGACCAGCCGCGGCCGACCGTATAGGCGACGAGCTCGTCCCACGGCTCGCCGGCCTGCACGCGTACGCGCACGCGGCCGGGGGAAGCGGCATCCGTCGGCAGCACCTCGATGCCGCGGGTGGCGATGCGCAGCACCGTGCCGTCGAACGGCTCGTCGCTGGCAACGGTGTTGGAGCCACCCGCCAGCACGAGCCACTCGTCGCCGTCGGCCCAGACCGCGAGCGCCGCGTCGACGAGGTCGCGCTGCGTCGAGGCCGTGACCATGCGCTCGGGCACGCCGCCCACGCGCATCGTGGTGAGCTCGGCCAGTGGCAGGGGGGAATCAGTCATCGAACGCTCTCAGCCGGCGGCGGTCGCGAGGCTGACCCGCACCTGGGCCTTGCCGAGCACGGTCGCGCCGTCGAAGGTGACGGTGAGGTCGATGCGTGCGACGGAGCTCTCCGGCTCGAGCGCGCCGACCTTGGCGAGCACGCTGACCTCGGCACCGCTGGCCGGGTCGACCGGAACGGGGCGGGTGAACTTGACCTGGTAGTCGACGACACGCGCCGGGTCACCGGCCCAGTCGACGACGGGCTGCACGGCCAGGCCCATGGTGAGCATGCCGTGGGCGAGCACGCCGGGCAGACCGACGGATGCCGCAACGTCGTCGCGGTAGTGGATCGGGTTGAAGTCGCCTGAGGCACCGGCGTAGCGCACGAGCGAATCGCGGCTGAGCGCGAAGCTGCGCTCGGCGATGACGTCGCCGACGCTCAGATCTGCAAACGCGGGCTGGTTGTTCGCGGGCATTACTCGTCCCCCCTGACCACGAGGGTCGAGATCGCCGTGACGACGTGCTCGCCCGTGGCATCCGTGATCTGTGATTCGGCCGTCACCATGGCGTGCGGGCCGAGCGTCTTGACGCTGGCGACGGTGAGCGTCGCGATCAGCTCGTCGCCGGCCACGATCGGGCGGGAGTAGCTGAAGCGCTGGTCACCGTGCACGACGCGGCTGAAGTCGATGCCGGCATCCGGCTCGGAGAGCAGCTGGGCGAGCGTGAGCTCCTGCACGACGACGGCGAAGGTCGGCGGGGCGACAACGTCGGCGTGGCCGGCGGCACGCGCGGCTTCGGGGTCGAGGTTGATCGGGTTCGTCGCGAAGACGGCGCGAGCGAACTCGCGCACCTTCTCACGGCCGACCAGATAGGGCGCGGTGGGCGGGAAGATCCGGCCCTGCAGTTCGGGGTTCACAGACACCCGACCAGTCTAGGCAACGCACCGGAGCGCGCCACCCACCCCTCACGACACTCGGCCCATGTTCGGCGCCCCGGCCCACGTTCGGACGTGGGCCAATGCGCCGCGCATGGGCCGATGCTGCCGCTGCGCGGCGCGCTAGTCGGCGGCGGCCCGCGAGAGGGTCTCGCCCCGGAAGAACGCTGGACGCTTGCGCGACTCGATGAACATGATCACCGCACCGCCGAGCAGCACGACCATACCGAGCACGAACACGAGCCCGACACCGAAGACGTTCGAGCCGGAGCCGTAGTCGGGGTTCATGCTGTCGATCAGGGTGGTGAAGAACAACACGGCCAGGATGACGCCACCCACGAGCGGGGCCAGCAGCGTGAAGAAGAACTCCCGCACGCTGTTGAACCACTGTGTGCGGAAGAACCAGACGCAGGCGAAGGCGGTGATGCCGTAGTAGAAGCAGATCATCATGCCGAGCGCGGTGATGGTGTCCCAGAGCACGTTCTCGCTGACGAAGCGCATCACCGCGTAGAACACCGAGGCCACGATCGCCGAGACGATGGTCGCGTAGCCCGGCGTGAAGAAGCGCGGGCTGACCCGTGCGAACTTCGGCGAGAGTGCCCCGTAGTGCCCCATCGCCAGCAGGGTGCGGGCCGGCGAGACAAAGGTGGACTGCAGGCTCGACGCCGAGCTGGTGAGCACGGCGAGCGAGACCAGCACCGCGAGCGGGCCGAGGATCGGGCCGGCGAGGTGGAAGAACACGTTGTCCTGGATGTCGGGGTTGCCGAGCCCGAACTCACCGGTGCCGACACCGGCGAAGGCGATGAGTGACACCGCGATGAGCAGGTAGAGCACCACGATGATGATGACGGTCGTCGTGGCAGCCCGGCCCGGCGTCTTCTCCGAGCCCTTCGTCTCCTCGTTCATCGTGAGGGTCACGTCCCAGCCCCAGAAGATGAAGATCGAGAGCGAGAGACCGGCCGCGAAGGAGGAGAAGCTCTCGATGGCGAACGGGTTGAACCAGGAGAGTTCGATCGGCGTCGCGTCGAAGGCGTTGCCGTTGGCGACCTCGACGAGCGCGGCGACGGAGAAGATGATCAGCACGAGCACCTGGAAGCCGACGAGCCAGTACTGCAGCTTCTGCGTCGTCTGCATGTCGCGGTAGGAGATCCAGGTCGCGCCGAGCATGAACAGCAGACAGGTGACGACGTTGATGAAGGGGTTCGCAGCCAGATCGGCGATCGCCGGGTCGCCGGCGATCTGCGAGATCAACAGGAACAGGAAGTCGACGGCGATGCCGGCGAGGTTGGAGAGCACCAGGATCGTGGCCGCGATCAGGCCCCAGCCGGCCATCCAGCCGACCCACGGTCCGAACGCCCGCGCCGCCCAGGTGAACGATGTGCCGGAGTCCGGCATCCGGCGGTTGAGCTCGCGGTAGCCGAGGGCGACGAGCAGCATCGGGATGAAGCCGACGAGGATGATGGCCGGAACCTGCACACCCACCTCGGAGACGGTCGGGCCGAGGGCCGCCGTCAGCGTGTATGCCGGCGCGATGCACGAGATGCCGATGACGATGGCGCCGATGAGGCCGACCGACCCCGCGCTCAGGCCCTTCTTGGAGATCCCGGTGTCCTTCGGGGTGCCCCCTGCTGCCCCGAGGTCTTCGGCGTTATTGATGCTCATCGCTGGTCACTTCCTGCATGGGTGCCGGCAGCGTCGCGCGGCACAACGATCATCGGAACCGGCAGCTCGTGCAGCATCTTCGCCGCCGTCGATCCGAGGAACAGCCGGCGCGGTTGCGCCAGGCGGCTCGAGCCGACGAGAACGACCTCGTCCGGGTCCCAGTCCAATTGTGTGACGGCATCTTCGATGCTGTCGCCGGATGCCACGACGGTCGTGACCTCGGCGTCCTCGTTGAGCGCCGCCCGCGCCCTGGCGGCTGCCGCCTCCGCGTGCTCAGCACCCTTGGCGAGCACGACGGGGTCGTCGTGACCGCCGGGCAGGTCGACCCCGACGAGCGAGACGAGACGCAGCGGCACCCCGCTGCTCTCCGCGACCTGGATGCCGGCGGCGAGCAGCGCCTCAGCGCCTGCTCTGGTGCCGACGGCGCAGGTGACGCGGCTGATCCCGGCATCCGGTTTGGCGTTCCGGGCGCCCTCGGGCGCGAGCGCGACGGGAACGTGCGCGAAGTGCAGCAGCGAGCTCGCGACACTACCGATGGTGAATCGACCGAGCAGCCCGCCACGGGCGGCCCCGACGATGATCATGGCAGCGTCGAGGCGCTCCGCCGTCTCCAGCAGCCCGTCGGCGAAAGACTCCGCGTAGACGAGGTGCTGGTACGCGGTGACCTCAGCGGGCACCATCCGCGCCGCCTCGCTCAGCCAGCCGGCGGCCAGCTCGGAGAGGTGACGCTCATAGCCGGGGTCGGTCGGCGTGAGCGTCGCCCGCTCCTCGCTGTGCAGCACGAGCACGATGTCGAGCACGGCGCCGCGGCTGCGCGCCAGGCGCACCCCCAGCGCGATCGCGTCGGCCCCGGCCGGGGTGGCGGTGTATCCAACGATGTAACGCATCGAACTCCTCATTGAGCAGGTGGTGCCGGTCGAGCGGGTGCTGAATGCTACCGCAGCTCGGCGATGATCGCGGCGGCCGTCTCACGGCCGACGCGGATGGCGCCGTCGACGTGCTGGTAGCCCTTGCCTGCCAGGTCGCTGCAGGAGAAGGAGATCGGGCCGACCGGCGTGCGCTGGTCTGCGCCGTAGCGCGAGAGCCCGCCCATGTCGAAGCTGGCCGCGTATGCGCCGCGCGTCCACTCCTCGCTGCCCCAGTCGCTCTCGTAGTAGAACAGCGGCTGCTTGGTCTGCTCGCCGTAGTAGTGCGAGAGCGATTCGAGGATGCGCTCCTTGCGCTCTCCGGCGCTGAGCTCGAAGACGCCGTCGGCGTTGCGGTCGGAGACGAAGCCGACGAGCGTTCCGTGGCTGTCGCCGTGGTTGCTGTTGTCGTAGGCCTCGTGCGTGAGCTCGTAGGGGCTGAAGGCGGTGCCGGAGAGCCCCGCCTCGCGCCAGAACGGCGTCTCGTAGACGGCGTGCACCTTGATGACGAAGCCCATCGAGAGGTGCTGGTGCATCTGGTGCTGGCGGCGCGGCAGCGGCGG
Organism: Microterricola sp.; assembly: GCA_040511515.1. Taxonomy (GTDB): domain Bacteria; phylum Actinomycetota; class Actinomycetes; order Actinomycetales; family Microbacteriaceae; genus Microterricola. The sequence continues at coordinate 2,348 of JBEVGZ010000338.1, read as the reverse complement.
CTCGTACGAGATGCGGCTGACCAGGGGTGGCGGAACGGCCACGACGGCGCGGCGCGCGTGCACCTCGAGGCCGCTGCCGGTGATCGCGACGACGCCGTCCTCGCTCCAGCGCAGTGTGCGCACCGGCTGACCGAGGTGCACGTCTTCGCCGAGGCGCTCGGCCAGGCCGATCGAGACGCCCTGCATGCCGCCGACGACGCGCTTGTCGAGGATGAAGTCGGCGTCGACGAGGTGGGTGAAGCTTCCGGCGGATGCCGCCATCAGCAGGGCCTGCAGCAGCGAGAACGCGTAGTCGGGCTTCGTGATCATCGCGGCACCGATGTAGAGCGAGATGTTGTCGCGCGCCTCCTGGTCGGCCGTGGCATCCTCGAGCCACGCCTTGAAGGTGACCTGGTCGAACTCGAGGGCACGCGGGTGCGCCCACGGCTGGTCGGGGTCGATCTCGGCGACGAGCACGTCGAGCTCATCGATCAGGCGCACGAGCTCCGCCTCGGTGGCCGGGCCGACGGGGAAGATGTCGCCGGTGAAGCGGCGGGTCTCACCGTCGCGGTCGATGTAGATGCTGTCGCCGTCGCGGTAGCGCGAGTACGTCTCGAGGCCGAGCTCGGCGAGCGTCTCGATGAGCGCGTCCTGGTCTGGCGAGACCCACTGGCCGCCGATCTCGATCATGTGACCGTCGAAGTGGTCGGTCCACGTACGGCCGCCGACGCGGTCGCGTGCCTCGAGAACGGCGACCGTGAGGCCGGCCTTCTTCAGCTCGCTCGCGGCGGTGAGTCCGGACGCGCCTGCTCCGATGATGACGACGTCGCGTTCAATCGCGGCCATGCTGTGCTCCTTGAATTGGTGATCGGTACGGCAACTGCTGTTACAGCTACGAGGCGGGGATCAGAGTGTATTTGGTGGAGAGGTACTCGTGGATGCCCTCGAGCCCGCCCTCTCGGCCGAGCCCCGACTGCTTGACGCCACCGAACGGGGCGGCGGCATTGGAGACGAGACCAGTGTTGAGCCCCATCATGCCGGTGTCAAGCTTGTCGATCATGCGGTGGCCGCGGGCGACGTCCTGAGTGAAGACGTAGCTGATCAGTCCGTACTCGGTGTCGTTGGCCAGACGCACGGCCTCGGCCTCGTCGCTGAAGGTGGTGATGCCGACGACGGGTCCGAAGATCTCGTTGCTCAGGATGTCGCTGCCCGGCTGCACGCCGGCCAGGACGGTGGGCTCGAAGAAGGAGCCTGGACCCTCGGGGCGACGCCCGCCGATGACGAGTTCCGCACCGCGCTCAACCGCGTCGGCGACGAGGGCGGCCGTCTCGGCGACCGCCTTCTCGCTCACGAGCGGTCCGATCGACACGCCGGTCTCCGTGCCGCGCCCCATGGCGAGTGCGCGCACGCGGTCGGCCAAACGCTCGGTGAACTCGGCGGCGACGGACTCGTGCACGATGAAGCGGTTGGCCGCGGTGCAGGCCTGGCCGATGTTGCGGAACTTGGCCAGCATCGCGCCGTCGACGGCCTTGTCGAGGTCGGCGTCGTCGAAGACGACGAAGGGTGCGTTGCCGCCGAGCTCCATCGAGGTGCGCAGCACGCCCTGAGCAGCCTGCTGGATGAGTCGCTGGCCGACGGCGGTGGATCCGGTGAAGGAGAGCTTGCGAAGACGCGGGTCGGCGATGATCGGCCCGGACACGGCAGAGGAGGTGGAGGTCGTGATGACGTTCACGACGCCGGCGGGAACACCGGCGTCCTCGAGCAGCTGCACGAAGAGCAGCGTCGTGAGCGGGGTGAGCTCGGCCGGCTTGATCACCACGGTGCAGCCGGCGGCGAGCGCCGGAGCCACCTTGCGGGTGGCCATCGCCAGGGGGAAGTTCCAGGGGGTGATCAGGAAGCAGGGGCCGACGGGGCGCTGGGAGACGACCATCGTGCCGGTGCCCTCGGGGTTCTGGCCGTAGCGCCCGCTGATGCGCACGGCCTCCTCGCTGAACCAGCGCAGGAACTCTCCGCCGTACGCGACCTCGCCGAGGGCCTCGGAGAGCGGCTTGCCCATCTCCATCGTCATGAGCAGGGCAAAGTCGTTCTTGCGCTCCTGCAGCAAGTCGAAGGCGCGGCGCAGGATCTCGGCGCGCAAGCGCGGGGCGGTGGCTGCCCAGCTCTCGGATGCCGCGACCGCGGCGTCGAGTGCGCGCATGCCGTCCGCGGCATCCGCGTTGGCGATGCGCTTGATGGTGGTGCCGGTGGACGGGTCGATCACGGTGATCTGCTCACCGCTGCCCGCCTGCCACTGCCCGTCGATGTAGAGGCCGTCCGGAACGCGCGCGAGCAGCTCGAGCTCGGTGGCGGTGAGTTCAGCGGGAACGGCG
>JBEVGZ010000337.1:0-3525 GCA_040511515.1 Microterricola sp. | reverse complement strand
TTGCGCCAGTTGATGTTCGGCGCGTAGTACACGGTCGACTGTGCGGCGTCGATGAATCCGGCTGCGGCGATGCCGGCAGCGGCCACCTGCTCCCCCGCTGAGAGGCTCTGCACCATCTGCACGACGGCGTCTTCGATCTGGGCTGGGTCACCGGCAGGGGTCGGCACGCGTTCGCTCTTCACGATCACACCGAATTCATCGACGAGGGCCCCGGCGATCTTGGTTCCGCCGATGTCGATTCCGATCGCGTGCACGTGCAACAGCCTTTCGTCGTGAGATTCAGGGCGGCGGCGTCCCGAAGGTCGTGCGCGCACCACATTAGAGTGTAAGTCAATCAGTATTCCGGGACGGTCTTCGCCTCGGCAGCGTGACGCGTTCACACGCCGATAGAGTGGGTTCTATACATTTCCGGTACCAAAGGAGTTGCCGTGCAAGAATTTTCAACGCCCGCTGTCGTCGCAGCGGATCCTCAGGCGAATATCACCGACCTGCTGGTCCAACGTGTCGCGGCAACACCCGAGCTCGTGTTGTTCTCCCTGCCGGACGGTGCGGGCTGGAAGCCCGTCACGACCGCCGAGTTCCACGCGCGGGTTGTTGCACTGGCCAAGGGCCTCGTCGCCTCCGGCATCCAGCCGGGTGACAAGATCGGGCTGATGAGCAAGACCCGCTACGAGTGGACGCTCATCGACTTCGCCACCTGGTTCGCCGGCGCCATTCTCGTGCCGGTCTACGAGACCAGCTCCCCCAGCCAGGTGCGCTGGAACCTCACCGATTCCGGTGCCACCTCGGTGATCCTCGAGACCGCCGATCACTTCGCCCGCTTCGACGAGGTCCGTGCAGAACTCCCCGCCATCGGCAACGTCTGGCAGATCGACCTCGGCGACCTCGACAAGCTGATCGCGGCCGGCACCGAGATTCCGGATGCCGAGATCGAGCGTCGTCGCAACCTCGCCGTCGGCGAGGACATGGCGACACTCATCTACACCTCCGGCTCCACCGGCAAGCCACGCGGCTGTGTGCTCACGCACTCGAACTTCCTCGAGCTCTCCCGCAACGCCGGCGTCGCCCTCAAGGAGGTGCTCACCGCTCCCGGCGGCGCATCGACCCTGCTCTTCATCACCACCGCGCACGTGTTCGCCCGTTTCATCACGGTGCTCTGCGTGCACGCCGGCGTGCGCGTCGGTCACCAGCCGGACACCAAGCAGCTGCTGCCGTCGATGGCGAGCTTCCAGCCGACGTTCCTCCTTGCTGTGCCCCGCGTGTTCGAGAAGGTCTACAACAGCTCCGAGCAGAAGGCAGAAGCCGGCGGCAAGGGTGCCATCTTCCGCCGTGCCGCCGACATCGCCGTCGCTCACTCCAAGGCGGTCGAAGCCGGCAAGGTGCCGCTCGGTCTCGCTCTCAAGTTCAAGCTGTACGACACCCTCGTTCTGAAGAAGATCCGGGCTGCCCTCGGCGGCAAGGTGCAGTACGCCGTCTCCGGTTCTGCACCGCTCGGCCAACGCCTCGGTCACTTCTACCACTCGCTGGGCATCACGATCCTCGAGGGCTACGGACTCACCGAGACCACGGCCCCCGCGACCGTCAACCTCGCGACCAAGGCCAAGATCGGCACGGTCGGCCCGCCCCTGGCTGGCAACGCCGTGCGCATCGCCGACGACGGCGAGATCGAGGTGAAGGGCGTCTGCGTCTTCAAGGAGTACTGGAACAACCCCGAGGCCACCGCTGCGACGTTCAATGACGGCTGGCTGAAGACGGGCGACATCGGCACCTTCGACTCCGACGGCTTCCTGACCATCACCGGTCGCAAGAAGGAGATCATCGTCACGGCCGGCGGCAAGAACGTCGCCCCCGCCGCGCTCGAGGACCCGATCCGTTCCAACCCGCTCGTCGGGCAGGTCGTCGTGGTCGGCGATCAGAAGCCATTCATCTCGGCGCTGATCACCCTCGACCCCGAGATGTTGCCGGTCTGGCTGAACAACAACCACGAGGACGCGGCGATGACCCTCGACGAGGCGTGCGCGAACCCGGCCGTTCTGGCCGAGTTGCAGCGTGCCGTCGATGCGGCCAACGAGACGGTCTCGCGGGCCGAGTCGATCCGCAAGTTCCGGGTGCTCGCGCTCGAGTTGACCGAGGCCAGCGGCCACCTCACGCCGAAGCTCAGCATCAAGCGCAACATCATCCTGCAGGACTTCGCGGGAGAGATCGAGAGCATGTACGCGGGAGCGCCGGCGACTGAGGGCATCAGCCTGCAGCAGTAGTCGCAACGCACACGCAGAAGGGCCGGTCACAGCAGTGACCGGCCCTTCTGCGTTGCTGTGTGCGCTAGAACCAGCTGGACTCGCGGACTTCCTTCATCGCGACGCGGCGGCGTTCCTTGTCGAGTCGGTCGAGGTAGAGCGTGCCGTCGAGGTGGTCGGTCTCGTGCTGCAGGGCCTGCGCCATCAGCCCGCTGCCGGAGAGCTCGATCGCGTTGCCGTCGAGGTCGACACCACTCACCCTGGCGTAGGGGTAGCGGATCGTGTCGTGCCAGAGCTCCGGCACGGAGAGGCAGCCCTCGCCGACCAGCTCCGGTTCACCGGAGAGCTCCTCGATCACGGGGTTCAGGATGTAGCCGATCTCGCCGTCGACGTTGTAGCTGAACGCGCGCAGGTTGACGCCGATCTGCGGTGCGGCGACGCCGGCACGGCCTGGCAGCTTGACGCTGTCGATCAGGTCGTCGACGAGTGCGCGCACGCGGGCGTCGACGACGCGGATCGGATCGGAAACGGTTTTCAAGACGGGGTCGCCGAAGAGGCGGATCTCGCGAACGGTCATGCGGGTCTACAGCGCCCTGTCGCTCGGGAGTCCCTCGACGACGAGTGCGGCGAGGGTGCGGGCGGAGTGACGCGTCAGCGGCTTCAGATCGGCGTAGTTGACGACGGATCCTGCTGCCAGCTGCGGGTCGTAGGGAATACGCACGATCTCGCGCACGCGCGACTGGAAGTGCGACTCGATCTCTTCGAGCTTGACGAGGTTCGTGCCCTGGGTCGCCGTGTTGATGGCGACGACGGCGTTGCGCACGAGGTCGCCGTAACCGTTGGCCTCGAGCCAGGTCAGGGTCTCGGATGCCAGGCGCGCCTCGTCGACGCTGCCGCCGGAGACGATCACGATCGAGTCTGCCCGCTGCAGCGTGGCCCGCATGACGGAGTGCACGATGCCGGTGCCACAGTCGGTCAGCACGACGGAGTAGAACCGAGCGGCCAGGTCGGCGACGACGTTGTAGTCGTTCTCGTCGAAGGCCTCAGAGAGCATCGGGTCGGTGTCGGACGCGAGGATGTCGAGACGTGTGTCATCGCGGGAGACCAGCGACGAGAAGTCGGTGAAACCGTTGATGGTGTGCGCCTTGGTGACGACGTCGCGCACGGTGGCACGGGTCTGCTTCGTGACACGCTCGGAGAGCGTTCCGCGGTCAGGGTTGGCGTCGACCGCGATGATGCGGTCTTCACGCGCGTCGGCCAGCGCCATGCCGAGCAGCGTCGTGACGGT
>JBEVGZ010000336.1:0-5276 GCA_040511515.1 Microterricola sp. | reverse complement strand
CCCTTGTCGGTGACGTAGTCGCCGAGCAGGTTCACGGCCTCGCGGTAGCGGCCGAGCGCCGAGCGGATGTCCTTGGCTGCGTCGTACTCCGCGCCCTCACGGCCGCCCCACATCACGAAGGTCTTCGCGCCGAGCTCGGCTGCGAGGTCGATGTTGCGCAGCACCTTGCGGAGTGCGAAGCGGCGCACGGCGCGGTCGTTGGAGGTGAAGCCGCCATCCTTGAAGACGGGAGCACTGAACAGGTTCGTCGTGACCATCGGCACGATGATCCCGGTGTCGGTCATGGCCTGCTTGAGCCGGTCGATCTGCTTCTGGCGGGCGGCATCCGATGAGCCGAAGGCGAACAGGTCGTCGTCGTGGAAGGTGAGTCCGTATGCGCCGAGTTCGGCCAGGCGCGTGACGGCCTCAACGACGTCGAGGTCGGGGCGGGTCGGGCCGCCGAACGGGTCGGTTCCGTTGTAGCCGACGGTCCAGAGACCGAAGGAGAACTTGTCGGCGCGGGTGGGGGTGAGAGACATTGGTCGAACTCCGGATTCAGCATCGTTGGTGATTTGTTGACTGACAAAACATATTAGAACACGGATCCGGCTGTTCTGCCAGTGGTGCAGTGGCGCGGCCGCGGTAATTTGTCGTTATTGACGACAAATCGCTTGCGTTCTCCGGGGTTCTCCGGGATGGTGGAGTCCGTGAAAACGGATGCGCGCCGCTAGCCTTGACAGCGACGAGGGAGATGGCAGTGCACGGCAGCAACAACGACGATGTGCGACGGCACAACCTCTCGACCATTCTCGGCATCGTGCACCGCAACGGGGCGACACCCCGCTCGCAGCTGACGCGCATGACCGGCCTGAACCGGTCGACGGTCGCTGCGCTGGTCGCTGAGCTCGTCGAACTGGGCCTTGCGCTGGAGCGCGAGCCGGACGCGACGAAGCAGGTCGGCCGCCCGAGCCCGGTCGTCGCGGTGGATCCCCGCGTCGTCGCACTGGCCGTGAACCCGGAGATCGACGCCGTCACAATCGCCGTCGTCGGCCTCGGTGGCCACGTGCACCGTCGCATCCGTCATGTCTTGGAGCACTCGCCCAGCGTCACCGAGGCCGTGGCCATCGCCGAATCGGTGATCGCGGCTTTGCGTGGAGAACTCGATGCCGGGTTCCGTGTTGCCGGTATCGGCCTCGCCGTTCCCGGCCAGGTGCGCTCGAGTGACGGCATGGTCCGTTTGGCCCCGCACCTCGACTGGGTCGACGCGCCGATTGCGAGCCTGCTCTCGGAGGCGAGCGGCTATCCGGCGTTCGCGGCGAACGATGCCGGGCTCGGCGCGATTGCAGAGTGGCATTTCGGAGCGGGGCGCGGATGCCGCGACCTGGTGTATCTCAACGGTGGCGCGAGTGGCATCGGCGGCGGCATCATCGCCGCCGGCGCCCCATTCGGCGGTGTCGGCGGATTCGCGGGGGAGTTCGGCCACATTCGGGTGAGCGCAGTGGGCGACGCAGGGGCCCACCTCGACTCGGCCGGCATCGCGGGCACTCTGGAGTCCGAGGTGCGGCTGAGCGCTCTGCTCTCGGTGCTCGGGCTCGGTGCTGAGCACGCAGAGGACCTGGACGATGCACTGCTGGCGGCGCTCGCCGACGACGGCGCACCCGGCGACGCCGCGCGCGCGGAGGTCGCCCGCCAACTCGGCCATCTGGGCACGGCGCTCGGTGCAGCGGTCAACGTGCTCAACCCGGAACTCGTCGTGCTCGGTGGTTTTCTCGCATCGCTCCTCGTCGCCGATCCGGCGGCGCTCGATGCGGCGCTCTCCCGCTCGGCGCTCGCGGCGCCACGTGAAGACGTGAGCGTAGTCCGCGCCGAACTCGGGCCGAATCTGCTGATGGTCGGCGCCGCGGAGTTGGCCTTCGCCCCTCTTCTCGGCAACCCGGCCGGCTTCGGCTGGCCCGCAAGTCCGGGGCGCTGAGCGCGAGTCGCTGAGCGCGAGGCCCTGTTCGCCCGTTGTCGCGCGCCATCGCCGCTCTCGCAATTCTCGGAACTAGTATCGAAAGATGCAGAATGTCGCCGAAGACAACAGCGAGAGGGTGACGCTCGCTGACGTCGCCGAAGAGGCCGGTGTCTCCCTTTCGACGATCTCGAAGGTGTTGAACGGGCGTACGGATGTCGCCGGGGCGACGCGCGAACGCGTCGAAGAGCTGCTGCGGGAGCGCGGATACATGCGCCGCGGTGGCCGCGCGCAGCCCAAAGCCGAGTTGATCGAGCTCGTGTTCCATGAGCTCGACAGCATCTGGTCGATGGAACTCATCAACGGGGTCGAGTCGGTCGCGAAGGAGCACGGGCTGAGCGTCGTGCTCACGGTGAGCGGCAGCCGTCATTCGCCCGATCCCGACTGGATCGAGGGCGTCATGCGGCGGCGTCCGGTCGGGGTCGTTCTCGTCTTCTCCGACCTCGCCCCCGAGTATCGGGAACGCCTGCGTGCCCGCGCCATCCCATTCGTCATCGTCGATCCGGCCGGAGACCCGTCTCCGGATGCCCCGTCCGTCGGTTCGGCGAACTGGTCGGGTGGGCTCATCGCCACCCGCCACCTCATCGAGCTCGGGCACACCCGCATCGCCGCGACCACCGGCCCGGAAGACATGATGTGTTCCCTGGCACGGCTGGACGGTTTCCGTTCGGCGATGAACTCGGCCGGGCTGCACATCGATCCTGATTGGATCCAGTTCGGCGACTTCCATGCAGCGGGCGGCCGCGACCGCGCGACCACGATCCTCGCCGGCCCCGAGCGGCCGACGGCGATCTTCGCTGGAAGCGATCTGCAGGCACTCGGTGTGCTCGACGCGGCACGCGCCAGCGGGCTGCGCGTGCCGGAGGACCTCTCCATCGTCGGCTACGACGACATCCCTCTCGCCAGATGGGTGACCCCGCCGCTGACGACGGTGCACCAGCCGCTCAGGCGGATGGGCGAAGAGGCCGCGCGTTTGGTGATCAGGCTGAGCGAGGAGACGGTGGAGTCGACCCCGCGGATGGACCTCGCCACGAGCCTGGTCGTGCGCGACAGCACAGCACCACCTGCGGCCTGAACGCCTAGTCGTTGACCGACAGCTCGAAGCTGTCGAAATCGGCGTGACCTGTTCCATCGCCCACCGCGAACATCCCGATCCATGCGCCGACGAAACCCCCGGTGAAGTCGGGCGAGAGCCGGTTCACGTCGGCAACCGCGACGGGCGTTGACTCCCCACCGACCCGCACGGAGAGTGCGGCGCTGAAGCCGTCGAGCTCGAGGACGAGCTCCGTGGCGGGCCCGGCGGGCACGGGCGCGGCGCCCAGCGTGGTCTCCGTCCCGGCAACGGTGAGGCGCGCCACGGCGGTCATGCCTCCGGCAGCGTCGGCATGCACGACGAACGTCAGGTGGTCGCGCTCAGAGAGGCGCAGCAGCAGGCCGGCCTCTGTGCTGGCGGATGCCGGTGCGGCCGCGGGGGCGCCGAGCTCGAGCCGCGTCGTCACGGCGACGCTCATCGATGGCAGGCGCCGACCAAGGAACGCCAGCGGCCCCGTCTCCGCTGCGCTCCCCGCGCCGGCCAGGAGCCGCAGATGGCCTGGGCGCGCCGTGAGCGACATCCGCTCTGCGCCGGAGGACCGGATCGTGTTCCACCCCAGCTCCAGTGTCGGCGCGTCGAAGTGGTCGATGAAGCGAGTCGGGCGTTCCGCCTGATCCGGGACGCCGACCGCATCGACGCTCTGCAGCACGCGGGCGACTCCCGGCGCGAAGAGCAGCCGCTCGGCCTCCCAGCCGACCGGGACGAGGTGCGTCTGCCTGCCGAGCAGGCTGGCGACGCCGTCGATGGTGTGCGTGGCCAGCAGCGTCGCCCAACCGCGCTCGGCTGCCGCGCCGGTGGCGCCGTCAACGGCATCCACGAGATCGGCATGGCCGACGTTGATGATCGGTGCACGCGCCCCGAGGTCGCGATGGGTGAGCCGGGGATTGCCCGGGTCACCGGTGTATGGCCCGGTGATCTCGTCGGCGAAGGCAACGATCACGGCGTGGTCACGCTCCGTTCCACCCTCCGCCGCGAGCAGGAGCCAGCGGCCACTCTGGCGGAACAGGTGCGGGCCCTCCGCCCACCGGGCGCCGATGAGAGCGCCGCGCCAGAGCACATGGGTGGGGCCGATCGCCTCGAAGGTGACCGGGTCGCGCTCGGAGAGCCAGACCTCCGTCTGTTCCTCCCACTCGCCATGCTCGGCGAGCCTGGTTCCGCAGAGCCACACGCGGTCCCCATCGAACGTCAGCGACGGGTCGATGCCGCCGATGTCGTCGAGCCACAGCGGCTCCGACCACGGGCCGGCGGCATCGCGCGCCGTCACGAGGAAGTGGCCCACTCTGCCGGTGCCGTGCACGAGCGTGCACACGACGTGGAAGAGCCCGCTGTTGTAGCGGATCGTCGGCGCGAAGAGCCCACCGGATGCCGGGACCCCGCTGAGGTCGAGCTGGCCGTCCCGGTGCACGGCGTGCCCGATCAGCTCCCAATCGACGAGGTTCGACGAGCGGTGGATCGGCAGCCCCGGGAAGTACTCGAACGTCGAGGTGACGAGGAAGTACTCGTCGCCGACCCTGCACACACTGGGGTCCGGGTGACATCCGGGCAGGACCGGGTTGCGGTAGCGGCCCATCAGCGCTCGGCGTCGACCGGAACCAGCCAGGCCTCTGAGCGCAGGCGCCGCGTGTGGTCGACGAGGCGGGTGGAGCCCTGCAGCTGCACCGTGTGCGAGAACGGCAGATCGGCGCTTGAGCGCCCGACGCTCAGCACGATCGCTCCCGGCTCCACGATCCGCTCGCCGCTGCGCCCGGTGAAGGAGGCGAGGTCGGCCGGCACGACGAAGCGCACCTCGGTCTGCTCGCCCGGTTCGAGGGCAACGCGGATGTAGCCGACGAGGCGTTGCACCGGGCGCACGACCGAGGCCACCGGGTCGTGCAGGTAGATCTGGACGACGTCGGTGCCCGCTCGGGAAGAGGTGTTGCGCACGCGCAGGCGCACGCTCGCCTCGCCGTCGACGGCGATCTCGCTCTCGTCGCCGGCGAAGGCGCTCCACTCGAACGCCGAGTAGCCGAGCCCGTGACCGAAGGCGAATGCTGGGCTCGGATCGATGTTCGACACGTCTGTGGCGCGGGCGAGAGCCGGGGCGAGGTAGCTGGTCGGCTGTGCGCCTGGAGTCGCCGGGACGCTCACGGGCAGGCGCCCGCTCGGGTTGACCCGCCCGCTGATCACGCCGGCGATCGCCGACGCGCCCTCTTC
>JBEVGZ010000335.1:0-7605 GCA_040511515.1 Microterricola sp. | reverse complement strand
TCCGACAACAAGGAGCAGGCCAGGCCCGGCCAGTACGACTCGGCCGAGCTCTCGAGCGAGGCCGCCGTGCGTGTCGCCAACGCCGAGCCCGGCCGGGCAGGCGCTGCAACGCTCGGCGCGCTGGCCGGCTTGCGGTTGATCGCGGTCGACGATGCGCAGGATGCAACGGGCTCGACCATCGCGCTGCTGCGGGCCTTCGCGGGCCGCGGCGTCGCCGTCGTTGCCTTCGGCGACCCGGATGTCGCCAGCACGGCGTTCCGCGGTGCGCGTTCCGAGATCCTCGGCCGTCTCGGCGCAGCCCTCGGCGTGCCTGCGGCGCGGCGCCTCGTCCTCTCGACGGTGTACCGCGGCCGGCCGGAGCTGCGCGCACTCATCGGCTCCGTCGTCGGCCACATCGGCACCGCGCTGGCCGGAGTGCAGCGGCGGGCAGAGCTCGCCCCGGCGCCGGCCGACGCCGCACACGATTTTCCCGCGACCGTTCGGATCGAGGCGCCGTCGCACGCAGCGGAGAGTGGGGAGCTGGCCAGGCTGCTGCGCGAGCACCACCTGCTGCGTGGCATGCCGTGGTCGCGCATGGCGGTCATCGTGCGCTCCGGCGGCGACATCGCCGGCCTGGAGCGCGGCCTCGCGCTGAGCGACGTGCCCACCCGCAACGCCACAGCAAGGCGGGCACTCCGCGACGACCAGGCGGCCGCCCAGCTGCTCGCGGCTGCCGCAGTCGCCGTCGGTTCCGACAGCCTCGGCGCGGAGCGCGCCGTCGAGATCCTCACCGGGCCACTCGGCCGCCTCGACGCCATCGGTCTGCGCCGGCTCCGGCTGGCGCTGCGGCAACAGGAACTCGCAGGCGACGGCAACCGCACGAGCGACGAGTTGCTCGTGGAGGCGATGAGCGTGCCAGGCGGCTTCGACACGATCGACTCCGGACCGGCTTCCCGTGCGGCTCGGGCCTCAGCCAATCTGGCGGAGGCGACACGGATCGCCCGCGATGGCGGATCCATCGAGGAGGTGCTCTGGCAGCTCTGGCAGGGCGCCGGCCTGGCGAAGGAGTGGGGCAAGCAGGCGCGGGGCACCGGCGTGCTCGCCGACGAGGCCAACCGCGCGCTCGACGGGGCCGTCGCGCTGTTCGCCGCCGCGCAGCGCTTCGTGGAGCGGAGCCCCGAGCTGCCTGCCGCCCAGTTCATCGCCGATGTGCTGGCGAGCGACCTGCCAGAGGACTCCCTGGCACCCCAGGCCGGTGGAGAGGCCGTGCTCATCTGCACACCGGCCGCCGTCGTCGGCCAGGATTTCGACGTCGTCGTGCTTGCCGGGCTACAGGAGGGCGTCTGGCCAAACCTGAAGCCGCGCGGGTCGCTGCTGCACCCCGAGCTCGTCGAGGAGCTGGCGGCGCTCGGTCGCGATGGTGATGGCGATGCCGGAGCGGATGCCGTGCCGCGCCACGCCGACGAGCGGGCCGCCGTGCGCAGCGACGAGCTGCGCATGTTCGCGCTCGCCGCATCGCGGGCCCACCGCCAACTCGTCCTCAGCTGCACGAGCAACGACGACGAGCAGGCGAGCACCTTCATGGCGTTCGTGCCCGAGCTGAGCCCGCTGCACCGCGGCCGCCCGCTGCACCTGCGCGGCCTCGTCGGAACTCTCCGGCGCGAGCTGGTCGAGCGCGGAACGCCGGCCGCGGCATCCGCCCTCGCGCTGCTCGCCAGCGAGCAGGTTCCCGGCGCGGCGCCCGAGAGCTGGTACGGACTGCGCGAGCCGTCGACGAGCGAGCCGCTCGTCGACCTCGACGCGGAGGGCGCGACGGTCTCCGTGTCGCCGTCGCAGATCGAGAAGGCCGAGAAGTCGGCCGTTGCCTGGTTCGTCGACACGGTCGCGGCCAGTCCAGGCGGCCTCGCTGCCTCGATCGGAACGATCGTGCACGCGGTGATGGAGACGGCCAGCACCCGCGAGGACGCCGACCTCAGCGTCGACGGGCTCTGGGCGGAGGTCGCTGAGCGGTGGAAGGAGCTCCGCTTCGACGCGCCGTGGCTCGCCGAGCGGGAGAAGCGGGGCGCGGTGCGGCTGCTCGGCGGGCTGAGTGAGTACCTCGGCGACTTCGCCGACGACAGCAAGACGCTGCTGCAGGCGGAGGGCAACTTCACCGTGCAGTTCGACCACGTCACCCTGCGCGGCAGCGTCGACAGGGTCGAGCGCTCCGCCGACGGCACCACGGTGATCGTCGACCTCAAGACGGGCTCGCGGATGCCGACCCAGACGAGCATGCCGGAGCACCCGCAGCTGGCCGCATACCAACTCGGCTTCGCCAGCGGCGCGATCCCGGCCGACGACGCGGTGGCAGGGGGTGCGAAGCTCGTCTTCGTCGCCAGCGGCGTGCGCGGCAAGAGCTACAGCGAGAGGACCCAGCAGCCGATGGACGACGAGGCACTGGAGGCATTCCGCGAACGCCTGCGCGGGGTGGCGGCCGCCATCTCCGGCGCACGGTTCGAGGGCCCGGCGCAGCTGGACTTCAACGACCCGCTGGCCCGCTGGGAGTACCGCATCCACCTGGTCCCCGCGGTGTCGGCATGAGCATCACCGGGCGGGCGGCGGGCACGGCAGCCGCCCTCGAGACCGGGCCCGTTCTCGCCCTCGTGCCCGCGCCGCAGCCGATCGGCGCCGCGGCACTCGCCGCCGCGCTCGAACTGCCCCCGCCGACGGCGGAGCAGATCGCCGTGATCGAGGCGGCGCCGGGCGGCCAGGCGATCGTCGTGGCCGGTGCGGGCAGCGGCAAGACCGAGACGATGGCGAACCGGGTGGTCTGGCTGCTCGCCAACGGCCACGCGGCCGTGCCTGAGGTGCTCGGGCTCACCTTCACCCGCAAGGCGGCAGGCGAACTCGCCGTGCGCATCCGGGAACGTGTCGAACAGCTCGTGCGTGCCGGCATCGCCGACGTCGAGTTCGACATCTTCGAGTCGGCATCCGTGTCGACGTACAACTCCTTCGCCAGCACCATCTACCGGGAGAACGCCATGCTGATCGGGCGCGAGCCCGACGCCGTCGTGCTCGGTGAGGCCTCGGCGTGGCAGCTCGCCAGACAGGTCGTCAGCGACACGGCCGACCCGCGCCTCGTCGAGCTGGACAAGCGCCTCGACGCCGTCACGGGCGCGGTGCTCGGGCTCAGCAGGGCGCTCGCCGAGAACGTCGTCGATGTGCGGGACGTGCACGCGATGACCCGCGAGTTCCTCGGCATGTCCGATCTGCCGATCGGCGGAACGGGGCGCAAGAAGACGCCGTACTCGAGTTTCACCGCCGCGCTGGACGCCGTCGGATCACTGCCTCCGCTGCTGGATCTCGCCGAGCGCTTCCAGGCAGAGAAGCGCCGCCGCGGCTACGTCGAGTTCTCCGACCAGGTCGCCCTCGCCCTCGAGGTCTGCCACCGCAACCCGGCCGTCGTCGCCAACTACCGCGAGCGCTACCGGGCCGTGCTGCTCGACGAATACCAGGACACCTCCGTCGTGCAGACGCGGTTGCTCGCGGCGCTCTTCGCCGGGCACGGCGTGATGGCGGTCGGTGATCCAGACCAGTCGATCTACGGCTGGCGTGGCGCCAGCGCGGCCAACCTCGCGCGCTTCGCTCCCGACTTCCGTGGCCCAGATCTCGGTGCTGCCGACGTGGCGGAGGCCGAACGCTTCGAGCTCTCGATCAGCTGGCGGAACCCCCGCACCGTGCTGGCGGCGGCCAATGAGATCGTCCGTCCGTTCACGCTGCAGGCTGCGGACGCCCCGCCGAAGTCCCCGCTGACTGCGCCGGGCTTCGCCGGCGACGGCCTGCTCGATGTGACATTCCAGGAGACCGTCGAAGACGAGGCTGCGGCCGTCGCCGACTGGTTCGCGGCGCGGCTGGGCGAGGCGCAGCGGGTGGATGACGGCGACGGCGCGCAGAAGAAGCGCTCGGCGGCGATGCTCTGCCGCAGCCTCGGCAAGATCGACGTCTTCACCGACGCGCTCAGGGCCCGCGGCGTCCCGTACCACGTGCTCGGCCTGGCCGGGCTGCTCGACCAGCCGGTGATCGTCGACCTCGTCTCGGCGCTCCGCGTGCTGCACGATCCGAGCCGCGGCTCCGAACTGCTGCGCGTGCTCGCGGGCGCCAGGTGGAACATCGGCGCGAAAGACCTGCACGCGCTCGGGCGGCTGGCCGGAGAACTCGCCTCCCGCGACCACAAGCTGGCGAAGCTGAGCGATGAGGTGCGCGCGCGGCTGCGCGGCAGCGTCTCGGCCGACGAGGGCCGTTCGATCGTCGATGCGCTCGACTTCCTGGTGAGTGCCCGCGATGGTCACGGCCTCGTCACGGGCTTCAGCGAGATCGGCCGTGCCCGGCTGAAGGAGGCCGGAGAGCAGCTCATCGCGCTCCGCCGCCGAGCCGGCCTGGAACTGCTCGACCTCGTCACCCTGGTGCAGCAGGAGCTGCTGCTCGACATCGAGGTCGCGGCCAACGGCATCCGCCCGCTCGGGGCTCCCAGCCTCGAGGCCTTCGACGAACTCGTCAGCGGTTTCCTGGCCTCCAGCGAGCAGAGCTCGCTCGGCGCGTTCCTCGGCTGGCTGGAGGAGGCTGAGCAGCGCGACCGACTCGCACCGCGGCAGGAGGAGCCGGAACCCGGAACCGTGCAGATCCTCACCATCCACGGCTCGAAGGGCCTGGAGTGGGATGTCGTCGCGGTTCCGCGCCTCGTGCACGACGAGCTGCCGGGCAAACCGCGCAGCACGGCAGGCTGGCTGGCGTTCGCCGAGCTGCCGTTCGAGTTCAAGGGTGATGCCGCCGAGCTGCCCGAGCTTGCCTGGCGAGGCGTCCACGACCAGTTCCAGTTCGACGAGGCCGTCACCGACTTCAAGGCGCAGAACGGCGAGCACTACGCCGCCGAGCAGCGCCGGCTGGCCTATGTGGCCGTCACCCGCACCAAGTCCGATCTGCTGCTCAGCGGATCCTGGTGGTGGAACCAGAAATCACCGCGCGGGCCGAGCCCCTACCTGCGCGAGCTCGCCGTCGCCGGCCTGATCGACCCGGCCGTGCTGCCCTCGTCGCCGGCGGAGGAGGAGAACCCGCGCAGCGAGACCAGGGAGCGCGCACTCTGGCCGCTGCAGCCGCTCGGTGTGCGCCACGGCGCCGTCGCCCGCGCGGCCGAGCTCACGAGCGCGGCCATGGCCAGCGGGGTCGGGGCGCCCATCCCGGAGCGGATGCGCGCCGAGATCGACGCGCTGCTCGAGGAGCGCAGGCGCCGGATGCGGGGGAGGGCAGCCCTCGCGTTGCCGACGCGCATCCCCGCCTCGCGCTTCAAGGACTTCATCGACGCACCGGCGGACGTCGCTGAGCAGCTGCGGCGGCCCATGCCGCAGCGGCCGTACCGGGCGACCCGTCTCGGCACGCTGTTCCACAGCTGGGTTGAGCAGCGCTCGGGCGCCGCGGCATCCGGCGATCTCATCGACGCCGGCATGTTCGAGCTCGAGCAGCACGACACCGACAGCTTCGGCGGCGAGGGTGCTGAGGCCGAGCAGTTCGCGAAGCTCCGTGCCACGTTCGAGGCGTCGCCGTGGGCCGATCTGGCGCCGGAAGACGTCGAGGTCGAGATCCACCTGGTGCTGGACGAGCAGGTGTTCATCTGCAAGCTGGATGCCGTGTACCGCACGGAGCGCGGCTACCAGATCGTGGACTGGAAGACGGGCAAGGCGCCCAAGGATGCCGCGGACCTCGCGCTCAAGCAGACCCAGCTCGCCCTCTACCGTCTCGCCTACGCGCGCTGGAAGGGTGTGCCCGCCGAGCAGATCGACGCCGTCTTCTACTTCGTCGCCGACGACACGGTGATCGCGCCCGACCACCTCGCCGACGAAGCAGAGCTGCTCGCGCTCTGGGCCTCCGTCACGGACTGAGGCCCAGCATGCGGCTGGCTACCGCCCGGGCAGCTCGATCGGACCGGTGGCGACATCATCGGCGGCGCTCTGTGCCTGCGGCAGACGCTCGATGATCGTCGTGCCTGCACGATCGGCCGCGCTGCCGGCGCGGGCGGCGTCTGAGACCGCATCCGCGTCCTCCGCGTCGAGCTCGAACTCCGACTGGTCGTAGCTGTCGGTGTGCATCGCCCCTGAGCTCTCCCTGAGCGCCGCAGCGCCCTGCGATCGCGGGGTCTGGGTCAGCAGCTGCTCGACGTCGTCGACGGCCAGGATCGGACCGGTCGTGGGGGAGAGCTGGTTCATGTTGTGGCTGTGCACGGTCTCCACGAGGGCATCGAGCATGTGCACGGCATCCTCGACGATGGCCGCGTTGTGGCTCTCGACGCCGTGCAACAGCCAGCGCGCCAGCTCGAGTTCGGCGTAGAGCATCGCGCGCTGCGTCAGCATCCTGTCGATGCCGCCGCTCTGCGCCGCGGTGTACGCCGCGAGGGTCGTCTCACCGGCGTCACCCGGCGTCGCCAGGATCCAGTGCAGATCGCGGGCGGCATCGCCGACACGCAGCTCCGACCAGCCCAGCACCGCGGTGACGCTGTCACCGTCGAGCAGGAAGGACTCCGCGCTCAGCTTGCCGTGGATGACGGAGGGGGCGAACTGCCAGAGAGCCGAGTCGTCTGTCGCCTGTTCCCAGCGGCGCAACAGCGCGGCGGGCAGCTTGCCGGTGTCGGCCGCGCGTCCGATCAGGGCGATCGTCGCGGCGCGGGATTCCTCCGCGCTCTGCTGCGGGAGCCCGGCGTCACCGATGAATGAGGTCGGCAGCGAGTGCACGGCGGCGATCGACCGACCGATGGACGCCGCGAGCTCAGCGTTGTGTTCGATGTCGGCCGTCTCGGCGGTGCTGCCGGGAAGGAAGATGTAGACGATGGCTCGCGTGCCGCCGGCCGGGGCCTGCCCGATGAATTCGGGGACCGAGAACGGCAGGCGGCTGCGCACACCGGTGCTCAGGGCACGCAGGGCGACGAGGTCGGCCGACTGCTCGGACTCCGCGGCCTGGTTGCGCGGGATGCGCACGATCAGTTCCTCGCCGTCGCGGGTGAGCAGAACGGCGGCGTCGAAGTCTCCGTGCACCATGCGGGAGTGATTGCGCGTGGCAACCACGTCGAGCTCGGGCACGGCCGAAGTGGCCAACGCAGCTAAAGTGAGAGGGGATCTGGCCATGCCAACTAGGTTAGGTCGAGATCGGTCCCGTGCGACTGTGCGCCACGCCCGCTGAGCAATCACGCGGGCAATCATGCGGGCAATCACGCGGGCAATCACAGGGGCAGGCGACCGGGGAACCGGCCGCTCCGGCCGGCAATCACCGCTCGAAAACACTCCGGAAGGATCACGCCGTGTTGCTTGACGCACTGCCACTCGCCCGGCATGAGCTCGACCGTGACGCCGTGGCCCGCGGCGACGCCGGGCTCATCGCCCGGCTGCGGGATGATCCGGCGACGCGCGTGCTCGCGCTCAGCGCCGGCAGCGCAATGAGCGCCCAACAGTTCGAGGGCTCGGCACCGGCCCTGGCCTGGCTTCTCCCCGACGAACTTCCGGATGCCGTCACCTGGCTCTATCTCGGGCGCGGCCTGGCCGGCGATGCCGAGCAGCGGCCGCTGCTCGCCGCGTTGCTGAGCCGGGAACAGGCAGAGGCGCTGCA
>JBEVGZ010000334.1:0-5552 GCA_040511515.1 Microterricola sp. | reverse complement strand
TCAGGCGGCTCAGCGCACGGATTCCTGGCTCGAGGCGCTGCTGGCTCGCACGCGCTGGCTCACAGCGTTGTCCACGGGTTACAGCGTCGTTCTCTGAGGCGGAGCACCCGTCCGATGCGTGCATCGAGCTTCTCAAAAGCACTGGTCGCACAGTGCGGTTCTGCGGCCGAAACCCGCCCATTCAGTCCCCATCGGAATAGCGCTGATAATGCACATTATGTCAAGTCGCGTATTCTCAACCCTCCCCATCTCCGTAGCTGGCGCGTCATTCCGGTGTGGCTGCGATTGCTGCCTGAAGCTGGCGAATGCTCGACCCGAGCACGCCAGACGCAAGAAGCCCTGGGCCGAGCGGCCCGGCGGAGTTCTCGCCAAGCAGCGGTAATAGCCGCAACGCAGCCGCCGTTTCCTGAGTCAGCTGAGCGAGCTGCCAGGCGATCTCCTCGTCGACGACCGCTGGGTGGTCCGGAGCAGCAAGCCCGGCCGCCTTGGCGGCATACGCTGCCGCGCCGAGTGCGTGTGCGCCCATGTGGGCTACGCCCGCGGCCTGTGCAGCGGCCCGGGCGGCCGCCACGGCCGCAGGAGACGCCACCGCATGCGCGGCCCGCCCGGCGACGAACCGTTGGCGAATCTCCCCTGCGGCGTCGAGCTCACCGCGGGCAAAAGCCCGGGCTCTGGCGATGGCGTCACGGGGCCGACCGTCGGCCGGTGCCTCCGCCTCGAAGACAGGCAGCGCCCGCTCGGCACAGTCCGCCGCCCACGCCGCGACCAGACGGCGATCGGATTCGCTCAGCGCCTGCGGGGAAACCATGCAGGTAGCCTCCCACATCGACCGCATGGTCGACACCGGCGTGCTCCACCGGATGCCACTCCCCTACGGCGTGATCGCGTAGCGCAGGAGTGCAACGCCGTTCTCGAATGCGGTGGCCTCGAGCAGCCTGAGACTTCGGGAGTCCGCGAAGATGCGCCTGCCGGTGCCACGGGATGCCGGGCACACGAGCAGTCGCAGTTCGTCGACGATGCCGGCATCCATCAGGGAGCGCATGAGCGTCAGACTCCCCCACAACCAGATGTCCTTGCCGCTCTGCGCCTTGAGCTCCCGGATCGTGCCGACGGCGTCAGGTGTCACGGTGGCAGCGGGGAAATCGCCCCATGGCGCGTCTTTCAGTGTTGACGACGCGACGTACCTGGCAAGGCTGTTGAGCTTCTCGCCGTACTCCCCCTGCTCCTCGGCGTGTGGCCAGTAGTCCTTGGACTGCGCGTAGGTGTTCGCGCCGAGAAACATCGTGTCCACCGAGTCGATGAAGCCCATCATGCTCGTCTTGAACGGAGTTGTGACCGTGTCGTCGAACGGCTCGCCCGAGACGAAGCTGAGCCCGCCGTCCTCTTCAGCGGCGATGTTGTCCACCGTCACCCACTGCTGCACTATGAGCTTTCGCATGGCGTCACCGTAGTACTTCCCTCACTCGAACTCGACGGCCGGCGTCGTCGGCGGGCGCTCCGTGCGGAATCCGACGAGAGTGTGGCTTCCGTCGCAATATGGACGAATCGTGGACGCTCCGCAGCGGCAGAGTGCGACGGTCTTGCGCGTTCTCGGAAGCACGTCGCCGTCCTCGCCCCGCAACTCCACCTCGCCCCGCACGAGCAGCGGCCCGTTCGGGCACGCGGTCACCGACACCTCGCTCGCGCCGGTCATGCGGCGGCCACGCGGAGCGATGAGCGTCCATCAGTGAACGCCTTCAGCACGCTCCCCCACAGCATCCCGTCCACGGTCAGACAGGCTGCCGCGCCGAAGAGGATGTCGTCGACCAGCTCGGGTTCGTCTGCGGCCAGCGCCCCGGCGAGGTCGCGCGCGGCGATCTGTTCGTGCACGGCATCCGCCTCGACATGTTCATCGAAGTAGTCGCTGGCGTCTGGGCCGAGCCCCAGGCGACGGATGCCATTGGCGTATGCGCGGCAGGGCAACGAGGACGTCATCTCATAGGCGGCGAGGTGACCGACGATTGCACCGCGCAGTCGGCGGTGCAACCCGAACAACGACATCGTGTTGAGCGAGGCGAACACGTTCGCATGCACGTTGTCGGCGTAGGCGCCGTAGCTGCTGTCGAGGCCACGCTCCTCCATGCAGCGCGCGAAGATTGTGGCGTGGAGCCGCTCCGGGCGCCCTCCTCCGTACTCGTCGGCCTGGATCTCGACGAGGGCCGCCTTGGCGCCGGTGCGCAGGCGCGGGATCGCCCAGCTGTGCGGATCGGCCTCCTTGAGCGTGTAAATGGACCGGTTCACGAGCACCTCGCTGTACTGCTCGAGACTCGCCTCGGTCTCAACGAAACGCGACAGGCTGGGCCCGTCATCACCCCGAACGAGTTCGAAGAGGGCCTCCGAGACGCCGCGGCTCGCATGCGGCTGGCGCACCGTGCTGCGAAGATCGGCCTCGAACGCGGCCTCGATGACGGCGCGCAGCTCCAGCAGTTCCGGATCCCATTCGAAGGTGTCGGCGACGCCATCGACCCCGCCGTAGTGCAGCTCGTACAGAATGAACAGCGCGAGCTGAATGTCATCGTCATCCAGCACAGACGCGCTCCGCTCGAACGCTCGCCGCACCTCATCCATGGCGGATGCCGGCCGCTCCCCCGGCCCCGCGCGCAGCCAGTCACCGAGCACAGCAGAGACGGGCCCACGCGGCGTCGGCATGCGCATCGGCGCGGCACGGGGCCGCAGCGGAATCGCCGGGGTGGTTGTTGCTGTTTCTGATGCTGTTCTCGTGGTCATCGTGCTTCACAGCCTCGAAGCGACGATGGGCCGTGGCAAGGGGCTTGTACGCATTGTGCATCGCGAGTAGCGTCACCCGATCTCCCCAGTAATGACGGCGCAGAAATGGCGACGCAGAACTGACGACGCAGCAACCACGATTCGGAGCGGAGTGATGTCATGCGGGACAACACCGGTCGATACGGCGCGATGAACGAGTCGCTCTGGCGGCAAGCGACTCCCGTGTTCGAGAGCAACTCGATCAGCCCCGGCGAGAGGACGGGTGTGCTCGTTGTCGGCGCCGGTCTCACCGGCCTCATCACAGCCTGCCTGCTCGCCCGTGCCGGTGAGCAGGTTCTCGTCATCGACGCCCTGTATCCCGGCGCCTTGGCCAGCGGCGCATCAACCGGGAAGCTCACGCTGTTACAGGGGGCGCGGCTCAGCGAGATCGCAGCACACCACCCGGATAAGGTTGTGAACGCCTATGTCGAGGCCAATCGCGCGGGGCAGCAGTGGCTCGTCAACTTCCTCCATAGCCGTGCGGTGCGATTCGCCGAGCGCCCCGCGTACAGCCTCGCGCACTCCCCGGCCGCCATCGATCAACTGGAGCGTGAGTACGTGCTCGGTCGCGCGGCCGGGCTGCCGCTCCAGCGCGTTCGAGAAACCGAACTGACGTGGGAACGCGGCCTCGCGCTCCGATTGGACGCGCAGATCCACCTGAACCCGATGTCGCTCGTCAACGCCCTCGTCGCCGAATGCCGTGCGCTGGGCGTGCGGGTGGTCAGCGGCTGTACGGCAACGGCCGTCACGCCACTGCCCAACGGCTTTGGGGCACGCACGACGCTGGGTGAGATCACGGCTGCGCGCGTCATCGCGGCGACGGGCACGCCTTTCCTTTCGCGTGGCGGCCACTTCGCCCGAGCGGATGCGCAGCGCTCATCACTTGCGGCCTACAGCGTGCCGGGCGTCGCGCTCCACGGCATGTATCTCGCGCTCGACGAGCCGCGACGCTCCCTGCTCACCACCGACCTCGCCGACGACCAACGACTGCTTCTCGTCGGGGGTGCCGGCCGAGTCGTTGGGCGGGAACACTCCGCGGCCGAGAACGTGGAGGCCGTGGACGACTGGGTGTCCGCCCACTTCCCCGGGGCGATTCGACGCGGTCGGTGGTGGGCGCAGGACTACACCACCCTGGATGCCGCTCCCTATGTCGGTCCGCTGCACCCGGGCGAGCGCGGCATCCTCGTTGCGACCGGCTTCGCCAAGTGGGGCATCGCCAACGCGGCAGCCGCCGCCATCGCTCTGGCGGCACTGCTCCACGGCGACGGACTCAGCTGGGCGCACACCCTGTATCGGCGCCGCGGTTGGCCGCCCAGGAACATCACGCAGATGGCCCGGACCAATCTCGCCGTGGCAGCCGAAACCGCGCGCGGCGTCGCCCGTGTACTCGGCGCTCTCGACGAGGGCGCGCCGGGCAGGCACGCGGCTCTCGTTGAGCTCGATGGTGTGCGACCGGTCGCCAGATGCACCGTTGACGGCGTTGACCACCGTGTCTCTGCGGTGTGCCCGCACCTCGGAGGCATCGTCACCTGGAACGAGGAGGAGCGCAGTTGGGATTGTCCGCTGCACGGTTCGCGTTTCGCCCCAGACGGAACTCGCATCGAGGGCCCGGCCCGGGGCGATCTCGCTGCAGCGCCACCGCGCCGCTGAGGCCGCAGTGGTGAGAGGCGCCTAGCCCGCCGGCTCCCAGAGCTCGATCGGCAGCCCTTCCGGGTCGTGGATGCGGGCGAAACTGCCGTAGTCGGTGCCCGTCCACTCTGGCCGCCGTTCGACCGCGATCCCAGCGGCCTCAAGCCGAGCCACCATGGCGTCGAGTTCGTCGACGCGGAGATTGAGCATGAAGGGCTGCTCCCGCGCAAAGTAATCGCTGTTGGCGGGGAACGGCGCGAAGACGGTGGGGCCGGCCTGCTGCTCCCAGACGCCGTCCGACTGCGCCTCGATGCCGAGGTGCTCGCGGTACCAGGCCGTCCGCGCCTCCGGATCGGAGCTGCGGAAGAACAGTCCGCCGATTCCCGTCACGCCCATGGTCCGCCTCCTCGTGATCAGCTGTCGGGAGTCAGCATACTCAGAAGCTGCCGAGGCTCTCCCCGATCAGCACGATCCCGATGAGCAGTAGAACGAGCGCAACGACGACGGCGTAGTTCTGCACGAGCCATGTGCGCACGGCATCCAGAGCCGGGCCCACCCGCTCCTCGGCAAGCCAGCAGCCCACGACGGCGACGATGAGCACGATGCACGCCAACACTGCGTAGCCGAGGCTCGCGACGACGATTCCCGCCGGGCCGAGATGCGCACTCGCGATCGTCAGGCCGGCGCCGACGCCGAATGCGAGCTCTTTGGGGTTCGCGGCGGAGAGAAGGATGCCGCTGCGAGCGGCTCCGCTCACGGAGCTGTCGCTCAGCGATGCCATCCACGCGGGCAGTGTGGCCGCCTCCCCCACCTTTGGGCGAGAACACCACTTGACGGCCGCGAGCACGATGAGTCCGATGCCGAGCCCGATTCGGAGAATGGCGGTCACCGGTGAGGAATCACCCGGCTCGGGTAGCAGCTCGGCCCCGAACGCAATCAGGGCGGCAACGAGAACGAGGACAAGCACTCGCGCGACCAGGAACGCCGCCCCGGCGCCGAGGCCCGACCGCGAACGGAGGAGCAAGATGACCGCAATCGGCGGAATCGGGCTGAGCGCGACAGCCGCGCCATAGATGAGGAGATCGCCAATGAGTTCAAGCATGAGAGTGACCTCACTC
>JBEVGZ010000333.1:0-10689 GCA_040511515.1 Microterricola sp. | reverse complement strand
GCCGAGCGCACCAGAGGTGCGACGCGTTCCGCGATCTCCGGCCCGACGCCGGCCTCGTGCCAGGCGGACTGCACCCGCAGAACACCGGCCTGGCGGTCGTTCTTCAGGTCGATGCGGCCGACAACGCTGTCGTCGATGAGGATCGGAAGCGAGTAGTAGCCGAAGACGCGCTTCGGCGCGGGCGTGTAGATCTCGATGCGGTAGTGGAAGTCGAACAGCCGCTCCGCGCGCTTCCGGTCCCAGACCACGGGGTCGAAGGGGGAGAGCAGGGCTCCGGTCTCGATCCGCCGCGGCTTCTGGGCATCCCGGTGCAGCCAGGCCTGCTGCTTCCAGCCGGGCACGGTCACGGGCAGCAGCACGCCCTCCTCGGCGAGCGAGTGCACCGCCGCGAGGGTGTCGGTGCGGCTCATCCGGAAGTAGTCGGCGAAGTCGCCGGCCGTGCCGATGCCGTGGGCCTCGGCCGCGTGCCGCACCAACTCGCGCTGGGCGTCCTCCCGCGGGATGTGGCTGTGGATGACGGCATCCGGAAGCACCTGCTCCGGCAGCGCGTAGCTGCGCTCAAAGCGGGTGCGCCCGGCCGAGACGAGCTCGCCCCAGCGGAACAGCACCTCGAGGCCGATCTTCACGTCTGACCAGCCCCACCACGGGCCGGAGCGCTTGTTGGCATCGTGCTCGATCGCACTGGCCGGCATCGGCCCCTTCTCGGCGAGCTCGGCCTTGAGCCAGTCGATCATGGATTGATTGTTGTGCGCCCAGGCCTCGAGATCGGCCGCGTGCTTCTGCCTGTAGTCCTCCATGCGCCAACGGAGCAGCGGCCAGGTCTCCACGGGGATCACCGCCGCCTCGTGTGCCCAGTACTCCACGTAACGGCCGCGACGGGCGAAGGTCAGGGCGTCGAGCGACGCCTTGTCGTAGTGGCCGAGCCTGGCGAAGACGGGCAGGTAGTGCGAACGTTCGAACACGTTCACCGAGTCGAGCTGCAGCAGCCCGACTCGTTCGATCAGGGCGTTCAGCTGCCGGGTACCGACCGTGGTCGGGCGCGGGCGGGCGAAGCCCTGGGCGGCCAGGGCGATGCGGCGAGCGGATGCCGCTGAGACTGTATCTACCATCGACACGACCATACCGCCGAGCACCGACGGCCGTGCTCAGCGACGCAATGTGCATGCGCGGAAGCGAATCGCACACCTCAGCTTCACCGCCCATTCACCCACGCGGCGGCCGGCGGACACGCGCGTTCCCTACTGTCGCAGAGGCTCGTGAAGGTTCCAGACGTCCCGCACAGCAGGGGCGGCCGACACGGCCCAACGGAGGATACGTGTTTACCAAGCGCACTCTGGTCGCGGGCATCGCAACCGCTGCCGCACTGACCATGGCCCTCACCGCGTGTGCGGGCGAGAGCAGCACACCGGCAGCGGGCGGAGCGGATGCCGCGACGGCCACCAGCCTCGCCGACTTCGGCACGCTCGCCGAGCTCGAGGCCGCAGCGAAGGCGGAGGGCGCCCTCAACGTCATCGCCCTGCCGCGGGACTGGGCCAACTACGGCGCCGTGCTCGACGCCTTCAGCGCCAAGTACCCCGAGATCACGATCACCGAGCAGTCGCCGGATGTCTCCAGCGCCGAGGAGATCCAGGCGGCCAAGACCAACGCCGGCCTCGACACGGCCCCCGACGTCTTCGACCTCGGCCTCACCGTCGCCCTGCAGAACACCGATCAGTTCGCGCCGTACCAGGTCGCAACCTGGGACGACATCCCTGACGCACTCAAGGAGGCGTCCGGCCTGTTCGTCGGCGACTACGGCGGATACATGTCGATCGGCTACGACTCCTCGAAGTACGAGGCCCCCGCCGCCATCGAGGACCTCCTCGGCGCCGACTACATGGGCGCTGTCGCCATCAATGGCGACCCGACGCAGGCCGGCGCGGCCTTCGCCGCCGTTGGCCTCGCCACCGTGCAGACCGGCGGGACGCTCGATGACTTCCAGCCCGGCATCGACTTCTTCGGCGAACTCAACGCCGCGGGTAACATGCTGAAGCTCGATGTGACCACCGCGACCGTGGCATCCGGTGAGACGCCCGTCGTCTTCGACTGGGACTACCTCAACGCCGCGCACCAGGCCGACAACAAGAACTGGAAGGTGACGATCCTTCCCGGAACCGGATACGCCGGCTACTACAACCAGGCGATCAACAAGGAGGCACCGAACCCGGCCGCCGCCCGCCTGTGGCAGGAGTTCCTCTACAGCGACGAGGGCCAGAACCTCTGGCTCGCCGGCGGAGCCCGCCCGGTGCGCGCCGAGGCGATGGCCGAGGCCGGAACGATCGACGAGACGCTCTTCGCCGCCCTGCCCGACGCCCCGGAGGACTCCGTCGTTCCGAGCGAGGAGCAGAGCACGGCCGCCGGCGAGTTGCTCGGCGAGAAGTGGGCCGCAGCCGTCAACTGACGCGCTGGCACCCCATGGCACTACTCACAACGGCGCCCGTCGGGGCGGACCACCACGGTCCGACCCGGCGGCGCGCCGCGCGCCCAGCGGAGCCGAGAGCTCACGCGCCGCGCCGACTCCGACTCGACGTCCTGGGCCTGACGCCGTTCGCGGCATATGTGCTGGTGTTCCTGGCCGTGCCGACTCTGCTCGCGGTCGGCAGTGGCTTCGTCGGGGCGGACGGTGGATTCACCCTCGACAATGTCGCGGCTCTGGCCGACCCGGTGATCATTGCCACCTTCGTCAACTCGATCGGTCTCTCGCTGCTCACCGCCGTCATCGGGGCGATCGTCGGCGCCGTGCTCTGCTACGCGCTGCTCGCGTTCCGCGCCGAGGGTGCCACGCGCGCCACCGTGGCCGCCATCAGCGGGGTGCTCGCCCAGTTCGGCGGCGTGATGCTCGCCTTCGCCTTCATCGCGACCATCGGTCTGCAAGGCGTCGTGACCGTCTGGCTGCGCGACGTCTGGGGCATCGACATCTTCGCGAACGGCGCGTGGATCTACGGTCTGCCCGGGCTCGTGCTGCCCTACATCTACTTCCAGGTTCCGCTGATGGTCATCACCTTCCTGCCCGCCCTGACCGCGCTGAAGGCGCACTGGCTGGAGGCAACCCTGACGCTCGGCGGCACGCGCGGCTCCTTCTGGCGCCGGGTGGCGATGCCGGTGCTCGCGCCGTCCTTCCTGGCCAGCTTTCTGCTGCTCTTCGCCAACGGCTTCTCCTCCTACGCCACGGCGGCCGCGCTGGCCAGCCAGGGCTCCCAGATTGTGCCGCTGCAGATCCGCACCGCGCTCACGAGCGAGACCCTGCTCGGCCGGGAGAACCTCGCCGGGGCGCTCGCCCTCGGCATGATCGTCGTGATGGCGCTCGTGATGTGGGGCTACGCCGTGGTGCAGGGCAGGGCCGCCCGGTGGCAGAAGTGAGCCTGCCGGTGCGCCAACGCGCCGCGACGCTCGCGCCCAGCCCGCTCGGCGGCCGCATCATCATTGCCGTGATCGGCCTCATCTTCGCGATCCCGATCGTCTCCATGCTCGAATTCACGCTGCGCGCGGCCGACGGCGGACACAGCGTCGAGCACTGGCTCGCGCTGTTCGACCCGCGGAACGCGCGGAGTTACGCGCCGATCTGGGTCGGCCTCGGCAACTCGCTGGTGCTCAGCATCGGCACGGTCGCGATCGTGCTCCTGCTCGTGGCGCCGACCATGGTGCTCATCGCCCTGCGTTTTCCGAAGCTCCGCCGGCCGTTCGAGTTCCTCTGCCTGCTGCCGCTGTCGATCCCGGCGATCGTTCTCGTGGTCGGCCTGGCGCCGGTGTACCTCGTCATCGGCCGCACCATCGGCACCGGCATCTGGCCGCTCTCACTGGCCTACGGCGTGACCGTGCTGCCCTACGCCTACCGCGCCATTCAGGCCAGCATCGACGCCGTCGACGTCGCAACGCTCGCCGAGGCCGCCCGCTCGCTCGGCGCCGGGTGGGGAACCGTGCTGCTGCGCGTGCTCGGCCCCAACCTCCGCACCGGCATCCTCGCGGCCTGCCTGCTCTCGGTGGCCGTCGTGCTCGGGGAGTTCACGATCGCCTCGCTGCTGAACCGGCAGAACCTGCAGACGGCGCTCGTCGTGGTGAATAAACAAGACCCATACGTGGCGGTGATCCTCTCCCTGCTGGCCCTCGGCTTCGCCTTCGTGCTTCTGCTCGTGATCGATCGCGGCGCGGTCGCTCGGCGCGGCATCCGTTCAAGAAAAGGACAACAATGACACTCCAGCGAAGCAGCACCGTCGAATTCGCGGAGGTCGTGAAGGACTACGGGGCGCAGCGGGTGTTGCACGGCCTGAACCTCGACATCGGCGCGGGGGAGTTCGTCTCCCTGCTCGGCCCATCCGGCTGCGGCAAGACGACGGCGCTGCGGGTGTTGGCCGGGCTCGAGGATGCCAGCGGGGGCGCCGTCCTGATCAACGGCAGCGACGTCTCGCGGGTACCGACGAACAAGCGCGACATCGGCATGGTGTTCCAGTCGTACTCGTTGTTCCCGCACCTGAGCGCGCTGAGCAACGTGATGTTCGGCCTCTCGATGCGGCGCGTGCCCGGTCGCGAGGCCGAGAGCCGCGCGCGGGAGATGCTCGATCTCGTGGGACTCGGCGCTCTGGCCGAGCGCTACCCGCACCAACTCTCTGGCGGGCAGCAGCAGCGCGTCGCGCTGGCCCGGGCGCTCGTGACAGAGCCGCGGGTGCTGTTGCTGGACGAACCGCTCTCGGCGCTGGATGCGAAGGTGCGCGAACAGCTGCGCGAGGAGATCCGTCGGATCCAGCTGCGCCTCGGCATCACGACGGTCTTCGTCACGCACGATCAGGAGGAGGCGCTTGCCATCTCCGACCGCATCGCCGTGATGAACGCGGGAGACATCGAGCAGATCGGCACACCGGAGCAGCTCTACACGAGGCCGAGCACCGCGTTCGTGGCCGGCTTCGTCGGGCAGAGCAACCGGGTGCCGGGGATCGCCGGCCACGGCTTCGTCGAGGTCTACGGGCGGGCGCTGCCGCTGCTCGACCCCGGCGAGCACGACGGCGCCATCGACGTGTTGCTGCGCCCGGAGGACATCCGCTTCGCCGCCGAAGGGATCCCGGCCGAGGTGCTGGCCTCCAGTTTCCTCGGTTCGATCCGGCGCACGAGCGTGCGCCTCGCGGACGGGGCCGTGCTCAGCGTGCAGCACCCGGTCGGACAGAACCCGCAGCCGGGGGAGCGACTGTTCCTGGAGTGGTCGGGGCAGCCGGTCGCGAGTGCCTCCACTACCGCGGCGGCATATACACGGCCATAGACTGGGCGAGTGACCGAGTCAACGGGTAAGCGCAGGGGTGGACGTTGGTTTCCGTGGCGTGCCGCGGAGCGGGCAACGACACCGAAGAGCACAACGGAGATCGCCGAGCACCTCACAGAGAGCGAGGAGCAGCTCGTTGCGTCGCTTCCGCGCGGAGTTCGTCTCGGAGCGGCCTGGTCATGGCGCCTGCTGCTGATCGGCGCCCTCATCGCGCTCGCCATCTTCCTCGTCGTCCAGCTGCGGCTGATCGTGATCCCGGTGCTCGTCGCGGTGCTGCTCTCGGCGTTGTTGGTTCCTCTCGTCTCCTTCCTGGTGAAGCACAAGTGGCCGCGTGGCCTCGCCATCGCCGTCGCGATGGTCGGCATGCTGGCGCTCGTCTCCGGGCTGCTTGTGCTCGTGATCACGCAGATCGCCCGCAACTCAGGCAATCTCAGCGACCGTGCGGTCGAGTCCTTCGAGTCGATCAAGGCGTCCCTGCTCAACTCCCCGCTTCAGCTCACCGAGACGCAGATCAACGAGTACCTCGGGCAACTCGTATCAGCGATCCAACAGGACAGCCAGATCTTCATCAGCGGCGCCCTGAGCTTCGGCTCCTCACTCGGGCACTTCCTCGCGGGAATGCTGATCACCCTCTTCGCCACGCTGTTCATGCTGATCGACGGCAAGGGCATCTGGAGCTGGGTCGTGCGCATCTTCCCGCGTCGTGCCCGTGCGGCCGTCGACGGCGCGGGCAAGGCCGGCTGGGCCACCCTCGGCAACTTCGTCAAGGTGCAGATTCTCGTCGCCTCGATCGACGCGGTCGGCATCGGCCTCGGCGCCGCGCTCCTGCAGATACCCCTGGCGATCCCGATCGCCGTGCTGGTCTTCCTCGGCTCATTCATCCCGATCGTCGGTGCCGTCGCCACCGGTGCGGTCGCGGTGGCGATTGCCTTGATCTACAACGGCTGGCCCATCGCCCTGGCGATGCTCGGTGTCGTGCTGCTGGTTCAGCAGATCGAGGGCCACGTGCTGCAGCCGCTCATCATGGGCACCGCCGTCAAGGTGCACCCGCTGGCCGTCGTGCTGGTCGTCGCCGCCGGCTCGATGCTGGCCGGCATCGCCGGCGCGCTCTTCGCGGTGCCCGTCGCCGCCGTGCTCAACGTCATGGTCCACTACATTTCCAGCGGCGTATGGAAGCACACCCCGGCGCCGCCGCTGCCGCCACAGGGTTCGCCGCTCTGGAGCACCGTTCCCCAGGCACGACCCGGCTACCGGAGGGATGCCGCGGTCGCGCCGTCCCCGAGCAGCCCCTGATCGAATCCGACACCGCGGGAACCGCCACAGCGGCATCCGCCAGTGCCGCCCCTCGCTGGCCACCACCAGAGGCCAGCCGCGGGGCAGGCACCACTCACTTCCGCATCGCACGTTAGAGAATCGACGCAATGACTGACACGCCAACCACCCCAACCCTGATCGGGCCGAAACTGGCCGAGATGCAGGCGGCGCGAACGACGGTCGCCGCCGTCGCGCAGATCACGCCGATCGAGACCTCGCGGTTCCTCTCCGACATCATTGGATCGCCGGTGCTGCTCAAATGCGAGAACCTGCAGCGCACGGGCTCGTACAAGATCCGTGGGGCGTTCAACCGCCTCTCGGCGCTGAGCGCCGAGGAGCGCAGCCACGGCGTCGTTGCGGCATCCGCGGGCAACCACGCGCAGGGTGTCGCGTTGGGCGCACGCGAGCTCGGCATCGCGGCCACGATCTTCATGCCGACGAACGTTCCGCTGCCCAAGCTCGAGGCCACGCGTGACTACGGCGCCGATGTCGTGCTCTCCGGTGCGGTCATCAGCGAGACCCTCGCCGCCGCCGCCGCGTTCGCGGAGGAGACCGGGGCGATCTTCATCCCGCCGTTCGACCACCCCGATGTCGTCGCAGGGCAGGGCACGATCGCGCTCGAGCTGCTCGAACAGGTTCCCGACATCGACACCGTCATCGTGCCGATCTGCGGCGGCGGGCTCATCTCCGGCGTGGCCAGCGCCTTCAAGCAGCACGCGGCGGCCGGTGGGCGCTCGGTGCGCGTCATCGGCGTCCAGGCCGAGAACGCGGCCTCGTACATTGCGTCGCTCGACGCCGGCGCCCCGATCAACATCCCGGTGAAGCCCACGATCGCCGACGGCATCGCCGTCTACCGGCCGGGTGAGCTGAACTACGCCATGATCCGGGATGCCGTCGACGAGATCGTCACGGTGAGCGAAGACGACGCCGCGCGTGCACTGCTCGTGTTGATGGAGCGCGCGAAGCTCGTCGTCGAGCCGGCCGGCGCCGTCTCGGTCGCGGCGATCCTCGCCGGCAAGGTCACGGGCACGGGCACGACGGTCGCGATCCTCTCCGGAGGCAACATCGACCCGCTCCTGATGCAGCGCGTGATCAGCCACGGCCTCGCGGCATCCGACCGCTACCTCACCATGCGCGTGATGCTGATGGACCGGCCCGGCGAGCTCGCCCGCGTCGCCGCCATCCTCGCGGCCGTGAAGGCGAATGTGATCGAGGTGCTGCACACGCAGCACGGCCCCGATCTGCAGATCACCGAGGTTGAGCTCGACATCACCGTGGAGACCCGCGGGCCCACCCACGTCGAAGAGGTCATCGCCGCGCTGCGTGCCGAAGGCTACGAACCCAAGCTCGACAAGCGCCGCAACTAGGGCGCCGCAGCGGATGCCAGCACCGTTTCACGATCCCGTGCCCGGCCGGTCGGCCGGCGCGCCCCTGCCCGGGGCCGCGCCGATCCAGCGCCTCGGCGACGAGACGGTGCACGAGTGCGTCGCGCTCGCGGTCGACCGGGAGTGGCAGCCGGATGGCCACAAGTGGCAGTTGCTCTTCGAGCACGGCGAGGTCTGGGGCGTGCGCGATGATGACGGGGCGCTCATCGGCACGACGACGGCGACCCGCTTCGGCGACGTCGTCGCGATCGGCAATGTGCTCGTCGCCCGGCGCGCGGAGGGCAATGGCATCGGGCGCCGGCTCATGGAGCACGTTCTCACGCGGCACGGCGGGGCGGTTGTCATCCTGAACGCCACCGTCTTCGGGCGCCCGCTCTACGAGAAGCTGGGGTTCCAGGTCGTCGGAAGCACGCACACACATCGCGGCGTTTTCGTTCCGGATGCCGGCGAGCCGGGCGTCGCCTCCCTCGACGCCGCGGAGTCACGCGCACGCCCGGCGACGCCGGAGGATCTGCCCGCCATCGCCCGGCTGGACGCCGAGGCGTACGGTGCGAACCGCGAGCCACTGCTGCGCCGAGTCACGACGAGTTTCGCCGACGCCGCCTGCGTGAGCGAGCGCGGGGGCGTCGTCACGGGCTTCGGGGCCCGGTGGAGCAACGGCGGCCACTCACAGCTCGGCCCACTGCTGGCCGCCGGTGATGCGGAGGCGGTGGCCGTGATCACGGCCCTCGCACAGGGCGTCGAGGGCGAGTTGCGGGTGGACCTCAACGATCGCGACACCGCGCTGCGGGCCTGGGCGTCTGGCCACGGGCTCCACGAGACGGGTGTCTCAGCGCTGATGGTCCGCGGTGCAGACGCCTTCCCCGGAGTCCGCGCCGGCTGGTACTCCGCGCTGATGCAGGCGATCGGGTAGCACGAGCGCGCCATTCGCCGACGCCGGTGGCTGCGGCATCCGGAACATGCCGCGAACGGCATGCAGACGCAGAACGGGCGGCACCCCGAAGGATGCCGCCCGCGTGAAGTGCGTGGAGCCTACTGGCCTGCCCAGGTCTCGACGTTGCTGATGGAGACGCTGATCTGCTTGCCGTTCGGGGCGGTGTAGCTGCTGCTCTCACCGATCTTCATGCCGAGGATCGCCTCGCCGAGCGGGCTCTGCGGGCTGTAGACGTCGAGCTCGCTGTCGCCGGCGATCTCGCGGTCGCCGATGAGGAAGACGGTCTCGTCGCCGGCGATCACGGCGGTGATGACGGTTCCGGTCTCGACGACACCCTGGCTCTCGGGGGCGTGGCCGACCTCGGCACGCTTGAGCAGATCCTTGAGCTGGCGGATGCGGGCCTCCTGCTTGCCCTGCTCGTCCTTGGCGGCGTGGTATCCGCTGTTCTCCTTGAGGTCGCCCTCTTCGCGAGCGGACTCAATCTTGGAGGCGATCTCCACGCGGCCGGTGGTCGAGAGAGCCTCGAGCTCGGCGCTGAGCCGGTCGAATGCCTCTTGTGTCAGCCAGGTGACGCTCGTGTCCTGTGCCATCGCTTCTCCTTGGATTGCGCGATGCGGACTGGGTCACACCATCGCCGTGGATACTGCTCGTGATAAAGCCGACGCCCCGACTGTCAGCCGGGGCGAAACCACCATTTTAGGTGAGCCAGCAGCGGAAAATCAAGCCTGTGTTGGCGGGCAGCGAGGTGCGGACGGTCTCCGTGAAGGCCCGCGTGTAGCGGTCGGATGCCGGGATGTCGACGATCTTCCAACCGACCACGGTGAAGTCCTCATTGAGCGCCTGCATGGCACAACTGGCCTGCTCGCCGACGGGCATCGAGACCTCGTAGTCCACCTGGACGGTCTGATCGTCGACGATGGTGTGCGCGACATCCCGAGCCTCGACCATCGGCTTGCTGCCGTCAAGGCCGGCCCAGACGACCCACGCCACCAGGACGACCGCGAAGACGGCCGCCGAGATGATCAGGATCAACCGCTCGTTTCGACCGCGCTTGCGCGTGCGGCCGTAGCGCTGATCGAGATCGGTCGGCTGGGCGGGATCGGTGCTCATGCTGCGGGGGCTCCTGCTCGGCGTGGTCGTTGTGCCGCTTCGCCGCCAGCGCGGGCGCAGGGCGGCACGGTGGTCGAAGCTGAGTGGCTTAAGCTTGTAGGACTAAGGCTATCCGGCAATCCTGAGGAGTTCCGCACGTGCACACGACCATTCTGGAGCTCGTGACGCGCTTCGCCCAGGCGAGCAACGACACGGAGTTCGACCCCGACACGGTCACGCCCGGCATCTGGGGTTTCGTGGCCACGGCGCTCGTCGCCGTCGCGGTCGTCTTCCTCGGTTTCGACATGGTCCGGCGCATCCGCCGCACCAACTACAAGGCCGAGATCAACGAGAAGCTCGAGGCCGAGCTGGCCGCACGCGACGCGGAGCAGTCCGCTGCGCCTGACGCTCCGGCGACGCCCGCGGACCCGGATGCCCCGGCATCCGCCCCCGACACCAAGCCCTAGCCCCCTCCGCCTCCCTCCTCCACAGTCCATTGAGAGCGGCCAAATGGCCGCTTTCGTGGTGTTAAAGCGGCCATTTGACCGCTCTCAGTGGAATTTCGCGCGGGAGAGCGGATCCTCGGGGCGCCAACCGCGCTGCAACAGGGCCTCGCGGGTGCGCGCGACGATCACTGCCGAGTCGCGCAGGTGACTCTTATTGAATCGAAGCACCCGCCA
>JBEVGZ010000332.1:0-3255 GCA_040511515.1 Microterricola sp. | reverse complement strand
GCTGCGCCAGCGGGATCGTCCCGCCGGCGTTGCGGAACGCGGTCAGCGCCGATTCCACCTCGGTGAGCCCGACGCGGTCGCGCCCGGGATTCGCCACGAGCTTCTCGACCCGCACCGTGATGCCGCCGAGGTAGCGCGGCAGGTGCCGCAGCCGCTCCAGCCCGGTCTGCGAGACGAAGCCGGAGTAGATCAGGCCGTCCAGCTGCTGCCTGGCGTCGGCCAGCGCCGCCATGATCGTGATGCTGCTCGCGGCCTTGAGCGCCTTGTCGGCCTTGCGCGACGCGGTGAGGATGCTCGTGACGAGCTTGACGGTGTCGAACATCGTGTCCATCACGACACCCGAGACCCGGTCGCGCACCGTCTCGAACTCGGCCTTGCTGAACACGAGCCCGTCCGGCTTCACCCGGAACAGCACGTCGTCGACGCAGGCGGCGAGGCAGTCCTCGAACAGCGCCTGCGCGCCGCGGTACGGGCTCGCGGCCAAGGTCAGCTTCTCGGTGCTGGTCAGGTGCTGCTGCACGTAGCCGAGCGGTGAGGGGATGGCCAGGAGCAGCAGCCGACGGATGCCGCCGGGCATCGCCCTGGCCTGCTCCTCGGCGGTCGTGAGCAACCGCAACCCGACGCTCTGCCCCTCGTCGACGAGGGCGGGGTAGGCGCGGATCGTGTTGCCGCCCTGCTTGAGGTCGACGAAACGGGGGATCTCGGTGCCCTGCTGGTCCGGTCCGTTGCCGGGAATCGGCGGCAGCCCGGTCGGGAACGCGGTGAGGCCGCTGCGCTCGACGAAGGCGCTGCCGCCGCTCGGTCCGCCGGCCGCGCCGGGGCGTCCAGGCGTTCCGCCGCGCGGCTGCACGCAGAAGTCACCCGTGTGCGCGCCATCGGTCTCGCCCGGTCGGCCGCCGCGGCGGCCACGGCCGCCCCCGGCATCCGGGTCGGCGAAGGTGCTCGCGACGGCATCGCGGGCGCGCTCGCTGAGCCGGCCCTGCAGCGCGCGCAGATCCTTGTCGCTGTCGATCTCGCGTCCGCGGCCGTCGACGACGCGGAAGGTCACGCGCAGGTGCGGCGGCACTCGGTCGAGGTCGAAGTCGTCGGCGCTCACCGGGATGTAGACGAGCTTCTTGATCACGGCGGCGACGGCCTCCGTGAACGGGGTGACCGTCATCGGCGCTGCGCTGCGCGATGCGCTGCCGGTGCCCTCCGGGCGCTCCGGCAGCTCGGCGGCGATCTTCGCCGCCCAGTCGGCCGCCGGTACGACGTTGCGCCGGATGACCTTGGGCAGGCTCTTCAGCAGCGCGGTGATGAGCTCGCCACGCAGGCCGTCGACCTGCCAGTCGAAGCCCTCCGGCCGGAGCCGCGCGAGCAGCGTCAGCGGCACGACGACGCTCACGCCGTCATCCGGCGCCCCTGGCTCGAACTTGTAGCGGAGGGTGAACACCTGGTCGTCCTGCCGCCAGCTCGGCGGGAACAGCGTGCTGTCCGCCTCGCTCACGACGTCCTCGGGCACGAGGGCCTCCGCCGTCATCGTGAGGAGGTCGGGTGTCTCCTTGTGCGCTGTGCGCCACCAGGTCTCGAAGCTGCGGGTCGAGTTGATCTCGGCAGGGATGCGGCGGTGGTAGAACTCGAACACGGCCTCGTCGTCGACCAGGATGTCGCGGCGCCTGGTGCGCTCCTCGAGCTGTTCCAGCTCGGCGCGCAGGCGCTTGTTGGCGCGGTCGAAGGCGGTGAGCCCGGCGTTCAGCCGTGACACGTCCCACTCGCCTTCGACGAGGGCATGGCGGATGAAGAGCTCGCGGGCGTAGTGCGGGTCGATGCTGCCGAACTGCACGCGTCGCTTCGGCACGATCGGCACGCCGTAGAGCGTGACCTTCTCGTAGGCGACGACCGAGCCCTGGGTCTTGGACCAGTGCGGCTCCGAGTAGCTGCGCTTGCAGAGGTCCCCGGCCAGGGGCTCGGCCCAGGCCGGGTCGATCGCCGCGTTGGTGCGGGCGAAGAGCCTGCTGGTCTCGACGAGTTCGGCGCTCATGACGGCATCCGGCTGCTTCTTGGCCAACGCGGAACCGGGGAAGAGGGTGAAGCGGGCCTGCCTGGCTCCGATGTACTCGCCCTTGCCGCGGCGGGCGGCTGCCGCATCCTTCGAGCCGCGCGGGCCGCTCGCCTTCGCCGCCTGCGCCTGATCCTTCAGCCCGATGTGGCTGAGCAGACCGCTGAGCAGCGCCCGGTGGATGCCGTCGGGGTTCGGCGCGCTCGGTTCGAAAGCCGCGTCGCCGCGGCCGCCGCCATCCGGCACCGACAGTCCGAGCGGTTTGGCCAGTTGGCGCAGCTGCCGGTAGACGTCGTTCCACTCGCGCACGCGGAGATAGTTGAGGTATTCGTTCTTGCAGAGCCGACGGAAGGCGCTCGAGCCGAGTTCGCGCTGCTGCTTCTCGAGATAGTTCCAGAGGTTGAGCAGACCGAGGAAGTCACTCGTCGGGTCGGCAAAGCGGGCGTGCTGCTCGTCCGCCTGCTGGCGGCGCTCAAGCGGCCGCTCCCGAGGATCCTGAATCGTGAGCCCGGCGACGATCGCGAGCACGTCGCGGCTCACGCCCTGCGTCTTGGACTCGATCACCATGCGCCCGAAGCGCGGGTCGATCGGCAGCTTCGAGAGCTGCTGCCCGATGCGGGTGAGCTTCGGGGTCGAGGATGTCGCGTCGCCCTTGGTCTCGATACGCTCGTTCCTCGCTACTCGACCAGCGGGGGTTTCCGCTGGTCGAGTAGGCGCGCCAGCGCCGTATCGAGACCGAGGAGACCCGGAACGAATCGCGCCCAGTTCCGTGAGCAGGTCGAGGCCGTCCTTGACGCCGCGGGAGTCGGGCGGCGTCAGGAAGGGGAACTTGGCGATGTCGCCGAGATCCAAGGCGATCATCTGCAGGATCACGGCGGCGAGGTTGGTGCGCAGTACCTCCGGCTCGGTGAACTCGGGGCGGCGGTTGAAGTCCTCTTCGGAGTACAGCCGGATCGCGATGCCGTTGCTCGTGCGGCCGGAGCGGCCGGAGCGCTGGTTGGCGCTGGCCTGCGAGATCGCCTCGATCGGCAGCCGCTGCACCTTGGAGCGCACGCTGTACCGGCTGATGCGGGCGGTTCCGGCGTCGATCACGTATTTGATGCCGGGAACGGTGAGGCTCGTCTCGGCCACGTTCGTCGCAAGCACGACGCGGCGGCGCACGCCCGCGACCGTCGAGGGCTGGAACACGCGGTGCTGGTCGGCGGCGGAGAGCCGGC
>JBEVGZ010000331.1:0-2813 GCA_040511515.1 Microterricola sp. | reverse complement strand
GTTGCGCTGAGGCCGAATGCTGCGCCGGAAGCGGCCGGCACGGCGTCCGGGGCCGCGCTGGCCGCCGTGTTCTTCGCGGCCAGGAGCGAGGCGTGGGTCGGAGCGTCTGGTGCACCGGGCGCGCGGCGAGCGGCGAACTCGGCGCGCAGCACCGGAAGCACCTCGCTGCCGAGCAGGTCGAGCTGCTCGAGCACGGTCTTCAGCGGCAGGCCTGCGTGGTCCATGAGGAACAGCTGGCGCTGGTAGTCGCCGACGTAGTCGCGGAAGCCCAGGGTCTTGTCGATGATCTCCTGCGGGCTGCCGACGGCCAGAGGCGTCTGGCTGGTGAACTCTTCCAGGCTGGGTCCGTGGCCGTAAACGGGCGCGTTGTCGAAGTAGGGGCGGAAGGCCGACTTGGCCTCCTGCGAGGTCTTGCCGATGAAGATCTGGCCGCCGAGGCCGACGATCGCCTGGTCGGCGGTGCCGTGACCGTGGTGCTCGAAGCGCTGGCGGTAGAACGCGACCATCTTCTGGGTGTGGGATGCCGGCCAGAAGATGTGGTTGGCGAAGAAGCCGTCGCCGTAGAACGCGGCCTGCTCGGCGATCTCCGGGCTGCGGATCGAGCCGTGCCAGACGAACGGGGGCACGTCATCCAGCGGGCGGGGCGTGGACTGGAAGCCCTGCAGCGGCGTGCGGAACTGCCCGCTCCAGTCGACGAAGTCCTCGCGCCAGAGGCGGCGCAGCAGCGCGTAGTTCTCGAGTGCGAGCTCGATGCCCTGGCGGATGTCCTTGCCGAACCAGGGGTAGACCGGGCCCGTGTTTCCGCGGCCGAGGGTCAGGTCGACGCGGCCGTCGGCAAGGTGCTGCAGCATCGCGAAGTCTTCGGCGATCTTCACCGGGTCGTTCGTGGTGATGAGCGTGGTGGCCGTCGAGAGCGTCAGCGTCGTGGTCTGCGCGGCGATCGAGGCGAGGGTCGTCGTCGGAGAGGAGGAGTAGAAGGGCGGGTTGTGGTGCTCGCCGAGGGCGAAGACGTCGAGGCCGACCTCTTCTGCGTGCTTGGCGATGGCGACCGTCGCCTTGATGCGCTCGTTCTCACTCGGGGTCTTGCCCGTTGTGGGGTCCTGCGTGATGTCACTGACGGTGAAGAGTCCGAACTGCATGGCGAACGCCCGCTCCTTCTCTCGCGTGGTGCGAGTACAAATCAATCCATGCGTTTGCATGTAGTTGAGATAACGGATGCCGGTCCCGCGGTATTCCCGCGACATCCGCATCAGTTTCTCGCGCCTCAGAACACGCCTCAGGGTCGCGCTCAGACACTACTCGCTGTCGCGGTGACGATCACGATCGCCGAACTCGAAGGACTGGCGCCCGTCGGCGCGACATCGCGACAGTTCCTGCGAGTTCGCCGCGTTGAGAGGCGGGCTACTGCGTGGCCTCAGCCCGCTCGGCTGCCTGCTGCTTGCCGAGCAGCGAGTGCCGCCTGCTGTAGCCGAAGTAGACGATGAGGCCGAGCCCCAGCCAGATGAGGAACCGCACCCAGGTGAGCGTCGTCAGGTTGAGCATCAGCCAGACGCAGAGCACGGCGGAGAGGATCGGCAGCACGGGCGACCACGGAACCTTGTACGCGCGCGGCAGATCGGGGCGCTTCTTGCGCAGCACGACGACGGCGATGCTCACCAGCACGAAGGCGGAGAGCGTTCCGATGTTGATCATCTCCTCGAGCACCGACACATCGGTGAGCCCGGCCAGCAGCGCCACCATCAGTCCGACGAGGATCTGCACGCGCGCTGGCGTGTGGCGCTTGTCCGAGGTGCGGCTCATCCACTGCGGCAGAAGACCGTCACGGCTCATGGCGAAGAGCACGCGGGCCAGGCCGAGCAGCAGCACCATGATGACCGTGGTCAGGCCGGCGAGGATGCCGATGGAGATCACCTGTGCCGCCCACCCGGCGCCGACCGCGACGAAGGCCGTCGCGAGGCTGGGGTCGTCGGCATCCGCGAGCACCGTGTACGGCACCATGCCGGTCAGCACCAGGCTGACTCCGATGTAGAGCACGCTGACGATGGCGAGACCGCCGAAGATACCGCGCGGCAGGGTGCGCTGCGGGTTCTTCACCTCCTCAGCCGAGGTGGCGACGACGTCGAATCCGATGAAGGCGAAGAAGACGATGGATGCGCCGGCGAGGAGCCCGAAGATTCCGTACTGGGCGGGGGCCGCTCCGGTCATGAAGGAGAACAGCGACTGCGTCCAGGCGTCGCCCTCCCCCGGTGCGCTCGGTTCGGCGGGCGGGATGAACGGCGTGTAGTTGGCGGGGTTGATGAAGAAGGCGCCGACCACGATGACGAAGAGCACGATCGCGACCTTGATGATCGTGAACACGGCACCGACGCGCGAGCTGAGCTTGGTGCCGAGCACGAGCAGGGCGGTGAAGATCGCCACGATGAGGAACGCGCCCCAGCTGACGTCGAGGCCGAGCACGGGGATCGTCGCCGGAACGTCCCAGTTCCAGAGTTCGAAGACGTTGCTGAGGTAGATGCCCCAGTACTTGGCGATCACGGCGCCGGCGGTGAGCATCTCGAGGATGAGATCCCATCCGATGATCCAGGCCAGCAACTCGCCGAGCGTCGCGTAGGTATAGGTGTACGCCGATCCCGCGACGGGGATCGTCGAGGCGAACTCGGCGTAACACATGATCGCGAGTGCGCAGGTGATCGCGGCGAGCACGAAGGCGACGGTCACGGAGGGTCCGGCGTACTCGCCGGCCGCTTTCGCGCCGACAGAGAAGATTCCGGCGCCGACCGCGACGGCCACGCCCATGATCATCAGGTCGAACG
>JBEVGZ010000330.1:0-5719 GCA_040511515.1 Microterricola sp. | reverse complement strand
TGGTGCGGGGGGCGGCGGTCTTTGGTTTATGTTTGGGGGGGGGGGCGCCCGGAGCCGGAGGAGCGGTGAGCGTCATGTTACTTAACCGTGTACCCGTTCACTGTTGCCTCGTTCTCGAGTTCCTTCTGCCACGCGGGGAGGAGCGACTCGACCGTTTCGCCCGCGGCGATCCCGGGGATGACGATCTTCGCCCACGCGCTCTCCGGGCTCCAGCTGGTGACGTTCCAGCCATCCCAGATCTGGGTGGCGGCGTCGGTCATGACGGTCGTGAAGTCCTCGTTGACGAAGTACTTCGCCTCAGCCTGCTTGTCGAGCCACTTCGCCGCCGCGCTGGTGTAGGCCGGGTAGCCGGATGACGCGGCCACCTGGAACTCGTCTGCGCTGGTGACGAACTCGAGGAACGTCTTCACTGCCTCAAGGTTCTTCGAGTGGCTCGATGCGTACCACTGGCCTCCGCCGACGTTGCCGGCCTCGACCTCTCCGCCCTCCCACTTGAGTGCGGGTGCGACACCGATCTGTCCGGCCGGTGTTGCCAGGCCGCCCTGGAAGATGGCGCCGGTGTACCAGACGGGCCCGGGGACGCCGACCAGCTTGTCCTTGTACTTCGCCGCGAACTCGGCGCTGAAGAAGCTGTCCTGCACGAGCGTGCCGTTCGCGAGCATCTTGTCGATGATCGCCGAGATCCCCGTCGCGTTGGCGTCGGCGGTGTCGGAGTGGAAGACGTTCGGCTCCGGCGACTGGAACACGGGAGACTCGCTGCCGCCGTAGTAGACGTAGGTCATGAAGCTGTCGCCCATGCTGCCGAGGATGTAGCCGGGGTGCTCGGCGGCGAGCTTGTCACCCAGGGCACCGTACTCTTCCCACGTGGTCGGCACGGCGTAGCCGAACTGGTCGAGCAAGGCCTGGTCGTAGTAGAAGACGGTCTGCGCGAGGTCGTTGCGCAGCGCGTAGGTTGTGCCGTCGATGGTGGCGTAGTCGAGCGAGCCCTCGGCGAAACCGTCGAGGAAGCTCTGCTCGAGCAGCCCCTTGTTCAGCGGAGCCGCGAAGCCCTGCTCGCCGTTCACGGTCTGCTTCGAGGCCCAGATCGCATCGTTCTGCTGGGTCGAGAAGACGACGTCGGGCCAGCCCTCTCCCGCCTGGTCCATCAGCGTGATCTTGCTCTGGAACGAGCCGCTGCCGCCGGCGTTGCCGTCGTACGTCTCGTACTTGATCTTGATGTCGGGGTACTTCTCCTCGAAGGCCGTGACCGCCGGTTCGCGGGATGCATCGACCCAGACGGTGATCTCGCTGTCAGCGACCTGCTCTGCCGCGGTGAAACCGTACTGGGTGTCGCCACCGCCGGACGCGCTCGGCGCACAGCCGCTGAGGAGCAGGGCCGCGGATGCCGCGGTCGCTACGGAGAGGAGCCACGCGGTTCGGCGGCGGGAGGACGATTGCTGTGACATTTCGCACCTTTTCAAGTCGGCGTCTCTGACGACAAAAGCACCCCGATGGGGCCGAGAGTTATTACATCATACATGTTACCTTTGATGCAAATAGCTTGCTGATCGACGACAGTGAAGTGGATAAGGTTGTGCTCATGCGCGTTGACAGACCAACACTCGGAGAGCGAGACGAGGCCGTCGCGCCCGCCGCCGCCCGTCGAGCCCTGTCGCCCCGGTTCGGTGTCACCGTCGTCTCAGAGCTCGTTGATGCGATCGTGCGCGGCGCGATCCCCGCTGGCTCAACCCTCCCACCTGAGGCCGCGCTCTGTGAGCAGTTCGGCGTGAGTCGCACCGTCATCCGCGAATCCGTCAAACGGCTCGAGGAGAAGGGTCTTGTCGTCGTCGCCCAGGGGCGCGGAACGCTCGTGCTCCCCACCGCCTCGTGGAACATGATCGATGAGACCGTGTTGTCTGCGCTCGTCGCCAACGATGAGACACTCGGGGTGCTCGACGACCTCAGCCACGTGCGCGCAACGTTGGAGGGCCTCATTGCTCGCGACGCTGCACGGTCCGGTGATCCCGAACTGATCGAGGAACTCCGCGACGCCCTCGATCTGATGCGCGACACAATCGGCGATGAGCCTGCGTTCAACGACGCCGATGTCGTGTTTCACGCTGTCGTCGGCGCGATGACAGACAACCGGCTGGCCGACAACATCGTCAAGACGCTCTTTCACCAGGCCCGCGTGAGTGCGCGTTTCGTGAGGCACAGCGAGCTCGACATCACGCTCCACGAGCATGAGCGGGTCTTCGCGGCGATCGAGTCCGGCGATGCGGAGGCCGCCGAGGCCGCGATGCGCTCACACATCATCGATGCGTGGGAGCGTCGACGCCCTCCGGCTCCCCACCGCGGCCTCAGCTAGCGGTCGAGCGGGGGCACCTAGCGGGGGCGTTCAGCCGCCGAGGCGTTCGTCGAGCTCGCGGATGACATCCCACGCGCCCTCTTCCGCGTTGCTGAGCACGACGACGTCGATGCCCTCCTCGAGGTAGTGGCGCAGGATGCCGCTGGCGCCGGCGCTGATGCCGTCCTTGAAGTAGGAGCGAACGCTGCCGTCCTCGTTCATGTCGAACTCGAGGCCGAGACCGTATGAGGTCTCCTCGTCGTG
The DNA here is from genome assembly GCA_040511515.1 of Microterricola sp. Classification (GTDB taxonomy): domain Bacteria; phylum Actinomycetota; class Actinomycetes; order Actinomycetales; family Microbacteriaceae; genus Microterricola. The sequence continues at coordinate 3,129 of JBEVGZ010000330.1, read as the reverse complement.
CTCGATCTGCGGGGTGAAGAACTCGCTCGTGTACTCGGGGTTCAGCAGCACGCCGGTGCGGAGGGCGTGGAGGAAGCGCAGCAGGTCCTCCGCCGTTGAGTGCGCGCCGGTGTCCGGTCCGCCGATCGGCGGGGCCTTGTAGATATTGGCTTCCCAGCTGCCGTCCTCGGCCTGATCCCAGCCCTCCGCGACGTTCGGGGTGGCGTCGCGCTTGTCGAAGAAGGCGCTGCTCGTCATGCCGGCCGCGGCGAAGACATCGCGCTCGATGTATGCGCGGTAGCTGAGCCCGGTCACCGACTCGAGGGCGAGGCCCGCCAGCACGTATCCCGCGTTGATGTAGTGACTCTCGACACCCGGCGCCTCGAGCGGAGCCTTGTCGCCGAAGAAGCGCAACAGGTCGCGCGTCTGCACGACGGAGTAGTTCGGGGTGTCGATGTAGAGCTCGGCGTAGTCCTCGCCGGCGGCCTCGTCGGCGTCATCCGCCAGCCCGCTGGTGTGGGTGAGCAGGTGCAACAGGGTCACGTCGCGGCCGATCGTCGTGCCGTCGAGGTCGACGTAGTCGTGGATGGACGCCTCGAGGTCGAGCTTGCCCGCGACGACCTGCTGCAGCACGGCGACACTCGTGAAGAGCTTCGTGATGGCGGAGGTGTCAAAGCGCATGCCGAGCGTGTTCGGCACGCCCCAGCGCTGCGTGGCGAGCCCGCCGGCCGCCTCGAAGAGCGTCTGATCGCCGCGGCGCACGAGCACGACGCCCGAGAATTCGATGTCGGCGAGAAACTCGTTCAGTGCTGTCGTATCCACCGGACGAGTCTACGGCGAGCTACTGCCTGCCGCTGAAGCCCGCCATCGAGCGGTACACGCCGAAGACCTCGGCGACGGCATCCCATGCCCGCACCGGCAGCACGCCGCGGAGCGCCTTGGACAGCCCGACCGACCACGGCAGCAGCAGCTGCGGCTTGCCGGCGAGCATCGCGCGCCAGACCCGGTCGACCACGTAATCCGGCGTCAGGATCGGGGTGAGCAGCGGGCCGCGGGCCCCCTCGAACATGCCGGTCGAGATGTAGCTGGGGCAGACCGTGGTGACCCGCACGTTGCCATGGTCCTCGCGTTCGAGCTCCAGTCGGAGCGAGTCGCTCCAGCCGATCAGCGCGGCCTTCGAGGCGGCGTACACACTCATCTGCGGGTTCGAGAGTGTTCCGGCGGCCGAGGCGATGTTCACGATGCGCGCGGCGCGGTAGGCGTCGGCCATCATGCCGGGCAGGAATTCGCGGGTCACGTACATCGGCGCGAGTGTGTTCACCTGGATCGTCGGGCGGGTGTCCTCGCCGTTGTCGCTCTGCCAGAAGAACTGGTTGCCGCGCACGATGCCGGCGTTGTTGATGAGGATGTCGGGATTGCCCACCTCGGTGCGCACGCGCTGCGCCGTCTGGGCGATCGCGCCGAGGTCGGCCAGGTCGATCACATAGGAGTGGATCCTGGTACGCCCCTGTGAGGCGTCGCCGAGCTCCTTGACCGCGCGGGCGAGAGCCGCGGCATCCCTGTCCCAGAGCACAACGGCAGCGGCGCCCTCGGCCACCGCGCGCTCGGCGTAGAGGCGCCCCATGCCGCTGGCGGCTCCGGTGATGAGAACGCGGGCACCACGAACAGTTCGGGACATGGCCTCATTCTCGCATCACAGCGTGAGGCCTCGATCCAGCCCGCCGCCCCTCGGCGGGCGAGCGCCGGGCCGCGGACGCAGAAAGCCCCCTCCGGCGTGGGCGGGGGCTTTCGCGGTTGCGCGAATCGCGCGGCGACGGCGTCAGCTGACGGCGACGTTGCCGGAGACGGCCAGCAGCATGAGCGGGATGAAGATCAGGGCGAAGAGCACGATGTATGCGAAGCCGATGATGACCGCCGCGATCGCGAAGCCGCGCCCGCGCTGGCCGGTCTTCTTCACCTGGCTGAGGCCGATGAAGCCGAGCACGATGGCGATCACGTTGAAGCCGACGATGGAGAGCACGAAGGCGACAATGGAGAGCACATTGGTGCTCTCCGGGGCGACGGCGGCGGGCGTTGGGGCTGCGGTGGGCGTGGTCATGACGGCGTCCTTATGGTGTGAGGTGGGCGGCTGCGCACCTCACGGCCGCGCACGGCGCGACCGGGTGGCGCACGATCGTCCCGCCGTCCGGCGGGAGCCTCCCCAGACTGGCAAGCGCACCAGCCGACGTCACTCCCCCATTCGGGGCTGCCGCGCCCCGCAACGGGGGCGGCTCTGTGCCTGAGCGGATGCCGCGGCTCCCAGCCCGAGCTGGGATACTCGAGTTCCAGCCAGGGGCGTTTCGCGCTCCACGGTTTTCACCGCGCACGAGCGGCGGAGCCGACTCTGCAGCGTGTCGTGTCACAGATCGGCCACCATGCCCAGCACCCAGCCCCCTCCCGCCGAGCAGCAGCCTGCAGCGCCGGCCGCAGCGCCCGCGACGGTGCGCGCTTCGACGCCCGCTTCTGCGCCCGCTTCTGCTCCCGCGACGGTGCGCTGGAACGAGGGCGGCGTCGAGCGCCAGGCGCGGTGGCGCTCCGAGGGCGGCTGGCCGGTGCCGGAGACCGTCGTCATCGCCGACGAGAAGCTCGCAGCCGACGAGGCGTTCCGGCTGGTGGGCGCCGGCACCGCGCTGCTCTGGCGCGGCGACTTCCAGGCCGCTCGGCAGCTGCTCAGCGCGCTCGGTACCCGCATCGACAAGCGCAACCGGCGCGCGCCCCGCGACCTCTCCGTGGCGTTCCGGCAGCACCGCGAGCAGAGCTTCCACCGGGCTCGGCTGCTGAGTCTGCTGCTCATTCCGCTGGCTGCCGACTACTCCGTGCCGCTCCGCCGGGCGCCCCAGGTGGCGGATGCCTGCACCGAAGCGTACGGGCCTGCAGCATCCGGCTCGGTGGCGTCCGGCTCAGTGACATCGAGCTCAGCGGTATCCGACCCAGTGGCATCCGGCGTGTCCGGCACGGCCGGCGCAGCGGTCCCCGGAGATTCGGTGGTCGCCCTGCGCGAACTGCTCGGCGTGATCGGTGCGCACGAGTGGCGCCGCCGCGGCGTCGACGTGCCGGAGCTCGACGTGCACGTGCCCGGTGAGGCCGTGCGCCCCGGCCGCATCCACCCGC
>JBEVGZ010000329.1:0-4341 GCA_040511515.1 Microterricola sp. | reverse complement strand
GGGCGTACTTGACGGCCATCAGCGTGTCCATGGTCTCGCCGGACTGGCTGATCGAGATCACGAGGGTGTCGTCGGTGATCACCGGGTCGCGGTAGCGGAACTCGTGGCTGAGCTCGACGGTGACGGGAACCCGTGCCCACTTCTCGATCGCGTACTGCGCGGTCATGCCGGCGTATGCGGCCGTTCCGCAGGCGATGATGACGATGCGGCGGATGCCGGCGAGCACGTCGTCGCCGAAGGCGGCCAGCTCTGGCACGACGACGGCATCGCCGACGATGCGCCCGCGCAGCGTGTTCGCGACGGCGTCGGGCTGCTCGGCGACCTCCTTGGCCATGAAGCTGGACCAGCCGCCCTTGTCCGCTGCCGCTGCATCCCACTCGACCTCGAAGGTCTCGACCTCGACCGGGGCACCGGCAAAGTCGGTGACGACGACGGCGTCGGGGGTGATGGCCACGATCTGGTCCTGGCCGACTGCCATCGCGGTACGGGTGTACTGCACGAAGGCCGCGACGTCGGAGCCGAGGAAGTTCTCGCCGTCGCCGAGGCCGATGACGAGCGGTGAGTTGCGACGGGCACCGACGACGAGGTTCGGCTCATCGCGGTGCAGGGCCAGCAGCGTGAAGGCGCCGTCGAGGCGGCTGACCACGTTGCGGAAGGCCGCACGCAGATCGCCGGTCGCACGGTATTCGCGGCCGAGCAGCACGGCGGCGACCTCGGTGTCCGTCTCGCTGTCAAAGCTGTAGCCCTCGGCCAGCAGTTCACTCTTGAGCTCGGAGAAGTTCTCGATGATGCCGTTGTGGATCAGCGCGAGCTTGCCGTCGTCGCCGAGGTGCGGGTGGGCGTTCACATCGGTCGGACCACCGTGGGTTGCCCAGCGGGTGTGGCCGATGCCGGCGCGGCCGTCCTCGATCGGGTGTGCGGCGAGCTCATCGGTGAGCTTGACGAGCTTGCCGGACTTCTTGGCCGTGCCGAGATTTCCGTCGTCGTCGATCACCGCAACGCCGGCCGAGTCGTAGCCGCGGTACTCCAGACGGCGCAGTCCGCCGACGAGTACTTCGAGGCTCTTCTTGTCACCGACGTATCCAACGATTCCACACATGAGACCTGATTTTAGTCGACTAATTCCTGTGAGCTCCCGACGCGGCGGCTCTGCCACGCCGCATGCCAGTAAACTCGGGGGTTATGGCCGAGCAGCGCAACCAGAATGGCAATGGCCACAACTCTCCGTTCGTCGAGTTGGAGCGTGCCGATTGGGCCGCGCTGGCGTCATCCACCCGCCTGCCGCTGCAGGAAACTGAGCTCGTTCAGCTCCGCGGTCTCGGTGAGCCACTGAACCTCTCCGAGGTGACCGACGTCTACCTTCCGCTCAGCCGGCTGCTCAATCTCTACGTTGCGGGCACCAAGCAGTTGCACCGCGCCACGAGCGACTTCCTCGGTGAGCGTTCGGCGACGACGCCGTTCGTGATCGGCGTTGCCGGCTCCGTGGCCGTCGGCAAGTCGACGATCGCCCGCCTGCTGCGCGAGCTGCTCGCCCGCTGGGAGGACACTCCCCGTGTTGAGCTGGTGACGACCGACGGCTTCCTGCTGCCCAACGCCGAGCTCGAACGTCGCGGCCTGATGGAGCGCAAGGGCTTCCCGGAGTCCTACGACCGCCGCGCGCTGCTCCGCTTCGTCAGCGCGGTGAAGTCGGGGGCTCCGGAGGTGCGCGCTCCGTTCTACTCGCACCTCAGCTACGACATCGTGCCCGACGCCCAGATCACCGTGCGCCAGCCCGACGTGCTGATCGTCGAGGGCCTGAACGTGTTGCAGCCGCCCGCTCCCGGCCACCGTCTCGCCGTGAGCGACCTGTTCGACTTCACCGTCTACGTCGACGCGCGAACCTCCGACATCGCCCGCTGGTACGAGGAACGCTTCCTCAAGCTGCAGCGCGGTGCGTTCAGCAACCCGAAGTCCTACTTCCACCGCTTCGCCTCGCTCTCCGAGGAGCAGGCGCGCTCCAGGGCCCGCGGCATCTGGCAGAGCATCAACGAGCCGAACCTGCTGCAGAACATCCGTCCCACCCGTTCGCGCGCCACGCTCGTGCTCCGCAAGGACTCGGATCACGCCGTCTCCAGCGTTCTCCTCCGCAAGCTCTAGCCCGGCAGCGCCGCTCGGCGCGGCGAGGCTGCAGAAAAGGCCCGGTACTCAACGAGTATCGGGCCTTTTCTACGAGTTCAACGGGGTTTCGACAAGCTCAACCAGCGGGCGTTCTACAGCGCGAGGCGCTCCCGCACGACGTCGGCGAGCGAATGCGCGAGCCGGTCGGCGGTCGCCTGGTCGGCGGCCTCCACCATGACGCGCACCATCGGTTCGGTGCCGGACGGTCGCAACAGCACGCGCCCGGTGTCGCCGAGTTCCGCCTCAGCGGCGCGGACGGCATCCGCGATGCCCTCATCGCCCTGCATGGCGGTGTGGTTGACCCCACGCACGTTCACGAGAATCTGCGGGTACACGGTCATCACCGAGGCGAGCTCGGCGATCGACTTGCCCGTGCGCGCCATCTCGGCGACCAGGTGCAGGCCGGTGAGGACGCCGTCTCCGGTCGTCGCGTACTCGGTCATGATGACGTGGCCGGACTGTTCGCCGCCCAGTGCGAGCTTGTCGGCGTTGAGTTCCTCGAGCACGTATCGGTCACCGACGCGGGTCTCGATCATGCGGATGCCGTTCTCGGCCATCGCCTTGCGCAGGCCGAGGTTGCTCATCACCGTTGCGACGAGGGTGTCGTTGGTGAGGTGGCCGCGTTCCTTCATCGCCACGGCCAGGATGGCCATGATCTGATCGCCGTCGACGACGTTGCCCTCGTGGTCGACCGCCAGGCAGCGGTCGGCGTCGCCGTCGTGCGCGATGCCGACGTCGGCACCGTGCTCGAGAACGGCCTTGGCCAGGTTGTCGAGGTGGGTCGATCCGACGCCGTCGTTGATGTTCATGCCGTCGGGGTCGGCACCGATGAGCGTGATGCGCGCGCCGGCGTTCGTGAACACCTCTGGCGAGACACCGGATGCCGCGCCATGGGCGCAGTCGAGCACGACGTGGATGCCGTCGAGGCGGTTGGGCAGCGTGCCGAGCAGGTGCAGGACGTACCGGTCCTCGGCATCCGCGAAACGACGGATGCGGCCGACATCGCCGCCGGTCGGCAGCAGCACCTCTTTGTCGAGGTAGGCCTCGATGCGGTCTTCGACCTCATCGGGAAGCTTGGTGCCGCCGAAGGCGAAGAACTTGATGCCGTTGTCGGGGGCCGGGTTGTGCGATGCCGAGAGCATCACGCCGAAGTCGGCGCCGATGTCGGCGATCAGAAAGGCCGCGGCGGGGGTTGGCAGCACACCGGCGTCGAGGACATCGACACCGGAGGAAGCCAGACCGGCCGAGACGGCGGCGGTGAGGAACTCACCGGAGATGCGCGGGTCACGCGCAACGACGGCAACCGGTCTGCGACCGGCCGCGCGGCGTTCTTCGGCGCGGCGCCCTTTTGTGAGCACAGCGGCGGCGGCCTGGGCGAGGCCCAGGGCCAGGTCAGCCGTGAGTTCACGGGTGGCCCGGCCCCGGACGCCGGCCGTGCCAAAGAGTCGAGGCAAAGCCTGATACTCCGAGATAAGCGCTGGTTAGCGCTTCGAGAACTGCGAGGCCTTGCGGGCCTTCTTGAGACCAGCCTTCTTGCGCTCGATGACGCGAGCGTCACGAGTGAGGAAGCCGGCCTTCTTCAGGATCGCGCGGTTGTTCTCGCGGTCGATCTCGTTGAGTGCACGAGCGATGGCGAGGCGCAGCGCGCCGGCCTGACCCGAGGGGCCGCCACCGGTGATCTTGGCGACCACGTCGTAGCTGCCGACGAGGTCGAGCACCTTGAAGGGGTCGGTGATCAGCTGCTGGTGCAGCTTGTTGGGGAAGTACTCGGCGAACTCACGCTTGTTCACGCTGAGCGTGCCCGAGCCGGGAACGAGGCGCACGCGGGCGATGGCCTGCTTGCGACGTCCGACGGCTGCGCCGCCAACGTTCAGCACTGCGCGGGGAGCCTTGGGGGCTGCCTCGGCCGGCGTCTCGGTGGAGTAGCTCTCCGGAGCGTCAATCTGGTCTGCGATCTTAGCCACGATGGTGGTAATCCTTTGTCTTAGAAGTCGAGAAGTCTGGGACCGGGAAGCTCTACTGAGCGACCTGGGTCAGGGTGTACGGCACCGGCTGCTGCGCGGCGTGCGGGTGCTCGGAGCCTGCGTAGACCTTGAGCTTCTTGAGCTGAGCGCGACCGATGGAGTTCTTCGGAAGCATTCCGCGGATGGCCTTCTCGACGGCGCGCTCGGGGTTCTTCTCGAG
>JBEVGZ010000328.1:0-4948 GCA_040511515.1 Microterricola sp. | reverse complement strand
ACGGCGACGTCGCGGAGGACGGCACGTACAGCAGCCCGATCGCCAGCCCCGGCCGCCGCTTCTTCACGATGCTCGGCACGCTGGTGCAGGGCCGGGTCTCCCTCGACGGCGCCGCCACCGCGGCATCCGCCATGGGCCTCGCCGTCGCGATCACGTACGGCAGCCAGCGCCGCCAGTTCACCGCGGGCAGCGACACCGACGAAGAGGTGATCCTCGACTACCAGCGGCACCAGCGCCGACTGCTGCCCCTGCTCGCGACGACGTACGCCGCGACGTTCGCCCACGACGAGTTCCTCGTCAAGTTCGACTCCGTCTTCAGTGGCAAGGCCGACAGCGACGCCGACCGCGAAGACCTCGAGACGCTCGCGGCCGCGCTCAAGCCGCTGAGCACCTGGCACGCGCTCGACACCCTGCAGGAGGCCCGTGAGGCCTGCGGCGGCGCCGGGTTCATGGCCAGTAACCGCCTCGTGGGGTTGCGCGCTGACCTCGACGTCTTCGTCACATTCGAGGGCGACAACAACGTGCTGCTGCAGCTCGTGGCCAAGCGTCTGCTCACCGACTACTCGAAGAAGTTCGCCAAAGCCGACCCCGCTGCGCTCGCACGGCTCGTGGCCTCGCAGGCCGCCGACCGCGCCTACCACGGCAGCGGGCTGCGCAGCCTCGCCCAGACCGTCGCCGACTTCGGATCGACGGCGCGCTCCGTCGACCACCTCCGCGACGCGAACTCGCAGCGTGAGCTGCTCACCGACCGGGTCGAGACGATGATCGCCGGGGTGGCCGGTGCCCTCCGCGAGGCCCGCCACATGAGCAAGGCGGATGCCGCCGCCGCATTCAACGCACAGCAGAACGAGCTGATCGAGGCCGCCCGCGCCCACGGCGAGCTCCTGCAGTGGGAGGCGTTCACGCGGGCGCTCTCCACGTGGGACGAGAGCACCGACCCGGGCACGACCCAGATCCTCACCTGGCTGCGTGACCTCTTCGGCCTCGGCCTGATCGAGAAGCACGCCGCCTGGTACCTCATCAACGGTCGCCTCTCGCCGCAGCGCGCCCAGTCGCTCACGGCCTACATCGACCGCCTGCTCACCCGCATCCGCCCGCACGCCGTCGACCTCGTCGACGCCTTCGGCTACGGTCCGGAGCACCTGCGTGCGCCGATCGCGAGCGGCATCGAGCAGGAGCGCCAGGACGAGGCGCGCGCCTACTACGCCGAGCAGCGGGAGTCCGGAACGGCCCCGCTCGACGAGAAGGTGCTGGCCAAGCAGGCGGCGAAGGCGGCGAAGGCCGCCGCCGCGGCATCCGCGACCCCGAAGAAGTCGGGCAAGCCGAGCTCAAAGCCGGGCCGACCGACCGCAACCGCGGCCGCGAAGTAGGCTGCGACCATGCGATTCGGGTACAACATCGGTTACTGGCGGCAGGGACCGCCCGCCGGCGCGCTCGAGGCGGTGCAGGAGGCGGAGCGCCTCGGCTTCGATTCGGTGTGGACCAGCGAGGCCTACGGCTCCGATGCGCTGACCCCGCTGGCCTGGTGGGGTGCGCAGACCGAGCGGCTGCAGCTCGGAACCGCGATCATGCAGATGTCGGCGCGTGCGGCGACGGCGACGGCGATGGCCGCCATCACGATGGACCACCTGAGCAACGGGCGCTTCATCCTCGGCCTCGGCGCCTCGGGCCCGCAGGTCGTCGAGGGGTGGTACGGGCAGCCGTACCCGAAGCCGTTGGCGCGCACCCGCGAGTACATCGACATCGTGCGCCAGGTGCTCGAGCGCTCCGCGCCGGTCACGAGCGCCGGCCCGTTCTATCCGCTGCCGTACCCCGGCGAGGATGGAACCGGGCTCGGCAAGCCGCTCGTGTCGACCGTGCACCCGCTCCGCCGCGAGCTGCCGATCTACCTCGCCGCCGAGGGGCCGAAGAACGTCGCCCTCTCCGCCGAGATCGCCGATGGCTGGCTGCCGTTCCTGTTCTCGCCTCGGCAGAACGCGGAGTTCGCGGCCCAGCTGGCCGAGGGTTTCGCGCGCCGTTCGGAGGAGCGCTCGCCGCAGTCCGCCTTCGAGGTGGCCGTGACGGTCCCCGTCGTGCTGAATGACGACGTCGAGAAGGCGGCGGATGCCGTGCGGCCGATGATTGCGCTCTACGTGGGCGGCATGGGCGCCAAGGGTGCCAACTTCCACCGCGACGTCGTCGCCCGTCTCGGCTACGAGGCGGAGTGCGACCTGATCCAGGAGCTGTACCTCGGCGGGCGCAAGGAGGAGGCGATCGCCGCCGTTCCGACCCGGCTCGTCGAGGAGATCGCGCTCATCGGGCCGGCCGCCAAGATCCGCGACGAACTCGCGCGCTGGGAGGAATCGGTCGTCACGACGATCCTCGTGCAGGGTGATGTACGCACCGTACGGGCCGTCGCCGACCTCCTCGGCTGATTCCGACACATGCTGGTCGAGTGGGCCCGCCAGGGCCGTATCGAGACCCTGGCGATCGCGAAAACTAGCGGTCCGTGAGGTTTCGATACGCTCCTTCGTCGCTACCTCTAGTTCTTGCTTGCCCTTGCGGCGGCCTTCGCGGCCTTCTTCGCCTCGCGCACGAGGCCGAGCGAGTCGGCATCCGTGATGTCGGCGACCGAGCGGTAGGAGCCCTCCTCGCCGTACGGCGCCGACGCCTCCCGCCAGCCGGCCGCGTCCAGTCCGCGCTGCTTGCCGAGCAGCGCCAGGAAGATGCGCGCCTTCTGCTCGCCGAATCCCGGCAGCTGCTTCAGCCGGCGCAGCACCTCCGCACCGCTCGGGGCGCCGCCGTCGCTGCCTGGACGCGTCCAGATTGCCGCCGCATCGCCACCCCACTCGCGTTCGATGATCGCGCAGAGCTCCTGAAGCCTGGCCGCCATCGACCCGGGGAAGCGGTGCACGGCCGGACTCTGCCGGCAGATCTCGACGAAGGCCTCCGGCTCGGTGTGCGCGATCGTCGCGGCGTCGAGCGTTCCGAGGCGCTGGCGCAGCTTCTCCGGCCCCGCGAAGGCGGTCTCCATCGTGACCTGCTGGTCGAGCAGCATGCCGAGCAGCAGTGCGAGCGGGCTGTCATCCAGGAGCGCGTCACTGGCGGCATCCCCAGTCAGATAGAAGGTCATGTCAGTCCTATTCATTTGTCTCGGTGACGGGCGGGTGGTGTGGGGGCTCAGAGGAGGCCGAGGGAACGCACCGCGTCGCGTTCGGAGGCGAGCTCTGCCACGGACACGTCGATGCGGCTGCGGGAGAACTCGTCGATCGACAGGCCCTGCACGATCCGCAGCTGCCCGTCGACGGACTCGACCGGGAACGAGCTGATCAGGCCGTCCGGCACCCCGTAGGAGCCGTCGGACGGCAGCGCAACCGATGTCCAGCCGGCATCGCCCGACTGCGACGAACCGACCCCGACCCAGTCGCGAATGTGGTCGATCGCGGCGGAGGCGGCCGATGCGACGGAGGAGGAGCCGCGCACCTCGATGATCTCGGCGCCGCGCTTGGCCACGCGCGGGATGAACTGCTCGCTGAGCCAGTGCGCCGCGCCCTCCGCGCCGCCGAAGCGCTCGGCGAGCAGGGCAGGCACCGCTCGGCCGTCGAGGGTGGCGTGGGAGACATCGGGGTACTGGGTCGCCGAGTGGTTGCCCCAGATCGTCACGTTGCGGATGCCGCCGACCGGCGCGTCCAGGGCGGCGGCCAACTGGCCGAGTGCCCGGTTGTGGTCGAGCCGGGTGAGCGCCGTGAACCGTTCAGTGGGAACATCGGGCGCGTGCGCGCTGGCGATGAGCGCGTTCGTGTTCGCCGGGTTGCCCACGACGACCACGCGCACGTCATCGGCGGCCCCGGCGTTGATCGCCGCGCCCTGCGGGCCGAAGATGCCGCCGTTGGCCGCGAGCAGATCGGCGCGCTCCATTCCGGGGCCGCGTGGGCGGGCGCCGACGAGCATGGCCACGTTCACGCCGTCGAAAGCATCGGTCGCATCGTCGGTCACGTCGACGCCGTGCAGCAGTGGGAACGCGGCATCCTGCAGTTCGAGCGCCGCGCCCTCCGCGGCTTTGAGGCCCTGCGGGATCTCGAGCAGCCGCAGCCGCACGGGAACATCGGCGCCGAGCATCTGCCCGGATGCGATGCGGAAGAGCAGGGCGTAACCGATCTGGCCGCCCGCGCCGGTGATGGTGACGGTGACGGGGTTCTGTGAGTACGCCATAGTTCAGCCTAACCACGCCGGTCCCCACCGGTGCGGGGAAGTCGCACAACATCTACGCTCGATGCATGCGCGAGTTCTACCCAGAGGTTCAGCCGTACGAGACCGGCCTGCTCGATGTCGGAGACGGCCAACAGATCTACTGGGAGGTCTCCGGCAATCCCGACGGCAAGCCCGCTGTCTACGTGCACGGCGGCCCTGGCGCGGGCAGCGGCCCTGCGCAGCGCAGGGTGTTCGACCCGGAGAAGTACCGCATCGTGCTCTTCGACCAGCGCGGATGCGGGCGGAGCCTGCCCCACGCGAGCGACCCGGACGCAGAGCTCACGGCGAACACGAGCTGGCACCTGGTCGCCGACATGGAGAAGCTGCGCACCCACCTCGGCATCGAGACGTGGCTCGTCTGCGGCGGTTCGTGGGGCAGCGCCCTCGCGCTCGCATACGCCCAGACCCACCCGGGCAGCGTCAGCGAACTCGTGCTGCGTGGCATTTTCACCCTGCGCCGGACAGAGCTTGACTGGTTCTACGAGGGCGGTGCGAGCGCACTGTTCCCCGACCTCTGGGAGGACTTCGTTGAGCCGGTTCCCGTCGAGGAACGCGGCAACATGATTCGCGCGTACAGCCGACTGTTGAACGACCCGGATCCGGCCGTGCACGGCCCTGCGGCCGTCGCCTGGGCGCTCTGGGAGTCCTCGACGATCACGCTGCTGCCACAGAAGCACACGATCGACCACTTCACCGAGGAACGCTTCGCTGTGGCCTT
>JBEVGZ010000327.1:0-3354 GCA_040511515.1 Microterricola sp. | reverse complement strand
GGCGCCGTCGCCCTGACGCAGAGCGGTACGCTGCCGACCGGCGTCACATTCACCGACAACGGTGACGGCACCGCGACGTTCGGCGGCTCGGCCGAAGCCGGCAGCGGCGGGACGTACCCGCTCACGCTGACGGCGACGAACGGCGCAGGATCGAGCACGCAGTCGTTCACGCTGACGGTCACGGAAGCCCCGGCGATCACCTCGCTCAACGCGGCGACGATCACCGTGGGCGACACGGCGGCGGTCACCGTGACCAGCAGCCCCGGATACTCGGGGGCGGTGGAGCTGAGCGTGGCAGGAACGCTGCCGACGGGCGTGAGCTTCACCGACAACGGTGACGGCACAGCTGTGTTCGATGGAACGCCGACGGCCGGCAGCGGCGGCGAGTACGCGCTCACGCTGAAGGCGAAGAACACCACGAGTGCGGCCACCCAGGCGTTCACGCTGACGGTGACCGAGAAGCCCGCGATCAGAAGCGCGGCTTCCACAACCGTCAAGCGGGGCGTGGTGAGCAGCTTCACGGTGACCGCCGACGGCGGATTCCCACACGGAATCGCGCTCAGTATCACCGGTGCCCTGCCAGACGGCCTCGGCTTCAGCGATGCCGGCGACGGAACGGCGACCATCGACGGAACGACGACGGCGCCCGCCGGGGACTACCCCGTGACGCTGACCGCGACGAACGCCGCGGGCCTGACGGCAACGCAGACGCTGACCGTCACGCTCGAGGCGCTGCCCGCCGTGGCGCCGCCGGCTACGGTTCCCCAGGGGAGCGGAGCGCTCGAGGGTGTTCCCGCGGACGCGGCGCCCGGCAGCACGCTCGACGTCAGTGCGTCCGGTTTCGCCGCAGACTCGCCCGTCGTGTTCTCGATCTACTCGACGCCGACGACGCTCGCGACGGTGACGGCGGATGCCGCGGGGGTCGCTCGCGCGACGATCACGATCCCGGCAGGCTTCTCCGGCACGCACTCGATCGTGGCGTCGGGGACATCGCCGACGGGCAGCGTGCTGTTCAAGCGCAGCGATGTCACCGTCACCGCGGACGGCGGCGGCACAGACCCGGGTGGAAACCCGGGCGGAACCCCAGGCGGCGAGGAGCCGGCCGGTCCCGCGGCAACCGGCACAGGTCTGTCGGTGAGCGGATTCGATGGTGGGGCGCTGCTGATCGGTGCGCTCGCGCTCCTGCTGATCGGCGCGACCGTGCTGGTCACAGCCGTGCTGCGCCGCCGCCGAACGCGCAACGTCGACTGACGCCGGGCGCGCGGCCGCCATCCGGCGGTTCGCGCGCCTGCCCCCGCTGGTTGAGCCTGTCCGCTTGTTGAGCCTGTCGAAACCTTCGCCGCTGGAGTGATTTCGACAAGCTCAATCAGCGGAACACGGGCTCTAGCAACGGAGCTCAGGCCCGCAAAAAGTGCAGGGGCCCGGTGAAATCACCGGGCCCCTGCACTGAAAGCGGGCCCGCGCAGGGCGTCCGCGGCGAGCGACTAGTCGTTCAGCAGCACGATCTCGTCGAGGGCGAGGCGCTGGCGCGGGGCGATCTCGCGCTCGCGCAGCACGTCGGGGAGCGATGCGGCGTCGCCGAGCTTGCCGATCGTCATGACCGAGGTCGGAACGAAGCGCTCCTCGAGCTCGAACGCGGCGCTGATCGCCTCGCGGTCGAAGCCACCCATCTGGTGCACGTGCAGTCCCTCGGCGTGCGCCTGCACGCTGAGGTGCGCGACCGCCTGGCCGAGGTCGTACTGGGCCCACGGGGTCGGCTTGCCCTCGGCATCGGCGACGATCGCGACGTTCACGACGAGGGCGGCTGCGCTACCGGCCCAGGCCTGGTTGAAACCCACGAGCGCTGCGGCGATGGTGTCGAAGGTCGCCGTGCCGCGGCGGGCGATGATGAAGCGCCACGGCTGCGAGTTGTTGGCACTCGGCGCCCAGCGGGCCGCCTCGAACACGCCGGCGAGGGCGCCGGGCTCGAGCACGGCGTCCGGGTCGAAGGCGCGGGGGCTCCAGCGCTCGGCGAGAACGTCGAGCATGGGAGCGCTGGTCTGGGCGGTACGGGGGGCGGCGTCAAGCAGCGTCATGAGATTCCTTGCAGTGAGTGGTTGAGAGAGCGCCACAACACTGGGGCATCGGAGGGTGAAACGCGCCGGTGCCCACGACTATTCCGCGTGCGCGGAATGTGGTGAGCGGATGCCGGCGGCACCGGCATCCGCTCACCGAATCCGTCACCGGGCGGCGAGCTCGCGCTTCACGGCGGCCACGAAGGTGTCGATGTCGGCCTCGGTGGTGTCGAAACCGCACATCCAACGAACCTCGTTCTTGGCGGCGTCCCAGTCGTAGAAGCGGAAGCTCTCGCGCAGGGTGTCCGCGACGCCGTCGGGCAGCACGGCGAAGACGGCGTTGGACTCGGTCGGCTGCGAGAAGCCGAGGCCGCTGATCGAGCCGTCGGCGATGCCGGCCTCGAGCGCGCCGCGGAGGCGGGCGGCCATGGAGTTGGCGTGGGAGGCGTTGCGCAGGTAGAGGTCGTTCTCGAGCAGCGCGATGAGCTGTGCCGAGACGAAGCGCATCTTCGAGGAGAGCTGCATGTTCATCTTGCGCAGGTACTTGAGTCCGGTCGACGCCTCGGGGTTCAGCACCACGATGGACTCGCCGAACAGCAGCCCGTTCTTGGTGCCGCCGAAGCTCAGCACGTCGACCCCGGCATCCGTGGTGAAGGCACGCAGCGGCTGGCCGAGCGCGGCGGCGGCGTTGGAGATGCGCGCGCCGTCCATGTGCAGTTTCATGCCGAGCTTGTGGGTGTGCTCGGCGATCGCGGTGACCTCGGCCAGAGAGTACGCGGTGCCGAGCTCGGTGGTCTGGGTGATCGAGACGACGCCGGGCTGCGCGCGGTGCTCGTCGCCCCAGCCCCAGGCTTCCTTGTCGATGAGCTCGGGGGTGAGCTTGCCGTCCGGCGTCTCGACGGTGAGCAGCTTGATGCCGCCGATGCGCTCGGGGGCGCCGTTCTCGTCGCTGTGGATGTGCGCGGTGCTCGTGCAGATGACGGCGCCCCAGCGCGGAAGCATCGACTGCAGGCCGGTGACGTTGGCGCCGGTGCCATTGAACACCGGGAAGGCCTGCACGCCGTCGCCGAAGTGGGAGGCGAAGACCTGCTGCAGCTTCTCGGTATAGAGGTCATCGCCGTAGGCGATCTGGTGGCCGCCGTTGGCCGCGGCAATGGCGGCCATGATCTCGGGGTGCACGCCCGAGTAGTTGTCGGAAGCGAAGCCGCGGGAGTCAAGGTCATGCAGAGTGTCAGTCACCGCTCTAGTCTGGCACTCCGGCATCCGCCGTTTTCATGCACCGCACGCACAGTTCGTGCCT
>JBEVGZ010000326.1:0-4449 GCA_040511515.1 Microterricola sp. | reverse complement strand
GATCGACTGGCGGACCTCGTCGATGGCGAGACCGGTCGCGACGAGCTCGGCCCTGGTGGCGAAGTCGATGCCGTAAAAGCATGGCCACGTGATGGGCGGGCTCGAGATGCGCACGTGCACCTCGGCGGCGCCGGCCTCGCGCAGCATCGACACGAGAGCGCGCTGCGTGTTGCCGCGCACGATCGAGTCGTCGACGACGATCAGGCGCTTGCCCTTGATGACCTCTTTGAGCGGGTTCAGTTTGAGCTTGATGCCGCGCTGGCGGATGGTCTGCGACGGCTGGATGAACGTGCGGCCGACGTAGGAGTTCTTGACCAGGCCCTGACCGAACGGGATGCCGCTGGCCTGGGCGTAGCCGATGGCCGCCGGCGTTCCGGACTCGGGGGTCGGGATGACGAGGTCGGCCTCGACGGGGTGCTCCGCCGCGAGGCGACGGCCCATCTCGACGCGTGCCTCGTGCACACCGCGACCGGCGATCGTGGTGTCGGGGCGGGCCAGGTAGACGTATTCGAAGACGCAGCCGGCCGGCTTCGACTCGGCGAAGCGCTGCGTGCGCAGGCCGTCTTCGTCGATCGTGATGAGCTCGCCCGGCTCGACCTCGCGGACGAAAGCGGCGCCGACGATGTCGAGTGCCGCGGTCTCGGATGCCACGACCCAGCCGCGGTCGAGGCGACCGAGCACCAGCGGGCGGACGCCCTGCGGGTCGCGGGCGGCGTAGAGGGTGTGCTCGTCCATGAAGACGAGGCAGTATGCGCCGCGGAGGCGCGGCAGCACCTCGAGGGCGGTCTGCTCGAGCGTGTGCTCGCGGTCACCCGTCAGCAGCGCCGTGACGACGGCGGTGTCGGTGGTGTTGCCGCGACGGAGTTCACCGTCGGTCTCCGGGTAGCGCTCGTGCACGAGCTCGAGCAGCTCGGCCGTGTTGGTGAGGTTGCCGTTGTGGCCGAGGGCAACGGTGCCGGTGGAGGTACGGCCGAGCGTCGGCTGCGCGTTCTGCCAGCTCGAGGCTCCGGTGGTCGAGTAGCGCGTGTGGCCGACGGCGATGTGGCCGGTCAGCGTGTTGAGCGCGGTCTCGTTGAAGACCTGCGACACAAGGCCCATGTCCTTGTAGATGAGGATCTTGTCGCCATCGCTCGTCGCGATGCCGGCAGACTCCTGGCCGCGGTGCTGCAGCGCGTAGAGGCCGAAGTAGCTGAGCTTGGCGACCTCTTCGCCAGGCGCCCAGACCCCGAAGACGCCACAGGCATCCTGCGGCCCCTTCTCGCCCTGAAGAAGATCGTGATTGAGAAGTCCGTCGCCTCTGGCCAAGCCGAGACCCCTTACTGTGAGTTGTCGCTCGAATGCGCGTCAATTCTATCCGCCACAACGGTGACGGCTCGACGCGCTGCGCGACGGTCGAGGATCAGGGCGAGGAGCGCACCGAGTCCGAGGCCGATCGCGCCCAGGAACAGCAGCAGGAAGCCGAACACCTGACCGCGGTCGTAGTCCTCGTTCTCGGGGAAGATGAGGGTGAGAATCAGGGCCGCGACGATTCCGACGCCGGCACCGAGGGCGAGGAAGCGCATGTAGCGCGGCGAACGGCGCACCGTCAACGTCTCGTGCGCGACGACGGTCTCCACCGGCTCGCCGGGGATGTGCGGTGCGGGGTCTGGTGCGGCGGTTTCACTCACCCTTCCATTCTCGCGCACCATCCTGAGTGCTGGCGAACACGGCGAGAACGAACAGGGCCCCCACCGTTTCGGTGGGGGCCCTGCGTCGTGGCATCGCCGTATTACTCGGCCGAGGCGCCAGCCCCCGCTCGACGCCGCTTGACGAGCAGCACGACGATGACAGCTGCGGCGGCGGCGAGAGCCGCGGCCAGAATCCAGACGACCCAGTCGACGCCCTGCTCGGCGGTGTCCACACCGGTGGCGGTCGCCTCGGTGTCGCCCGCCCCGGTGTCGGCGGCGACGGCCTTCTCCGCCACGACGGCGCAGTCGGCGGTCGGCAGCGTGAAGCTGACCGGGTCGAGGGCGTCGCCGGCGGGGTACGTGCCGAAGGCTGCCGCCCCGGCATCCGTCAGCTCAGCGGCGATGTCGGTGCCGGTGATGCCGGTCTCGGTCACCTGCAGGCTGCCATCGCCGAGGGCGAGGCTGCCGAAGCGCACGGCCTGGGCCGCGATCGGCTCTCCCTGCTGGGTGGTGCCGGTCACGTCGAGCACGAGGTAGCCCTCGGTGGCGCTGACGAGCTCGATGCGCGGGTTCGCGATCGTGGTGTCGAGGGCGCCGTCGTGGCCGGTGAAACGGATGCCGCCGGTGTAGTTCACGAGGCCGGAGCCGGTCTCGGCGTCGATGCTGCCGGAGCCGTCTGCCCAGTGGAACAGGCCGTCGGCCTCGGTCGTGCCGCCGGAGAGCTCCCAGCCACCGCTGGCGATGCCGCTGCTGATGTAGGCGAGGAAGCTCGCCTTGAAGCCCCAGTCGAGCGTTGCACCGGAGACCGCGCAGGAGCCGGCGACCGTGCGCTCGGGGATCGTCAGGACGATGCCCTTGCTGATCGAGCCCTGCACGGTCAGCGTGTGCTGGCCGGTGAGGGTGGCCGGAAGGGTTCCGCTCCAGCGCACGACACCGTTGGCATCGGCGGTGAGGTTCTCCGCCAGCACGGTGGGCGTCGAGTAGATCACGACGCGGATGCCCGTCTCGTTCGGCTGGAAGCCATCGACCTCAAAGGAGATCTGGCCGCCGGCCTGGAGCCCGGCGAGCACGGCCGCGGAGAGCGTGATGCCCGTCGTGGCCGGCGGGGTTGCCGGGACGTCGCTCGCTGCCGGGGTGCGAACGGATGCCGTCGACACCGTTCCGGTCGACCCTGCCGGGGCCGCGGCTGCGGCGCCGATCGTGACGGTGAGCGGGTCGAGGCCACGACCTGCCGGGTAGTAGCCCTGGAATGCGCTCGACCCCGCTGCGGTCAGGGTGACCGGAGCGCCGCTGAACACGGTGGCGCCGTTCAGCGTCGACCGCGCGGCCGCGCCCAGGTCGACCGTGGCGAAGTCGACGCGGCCGCCGTTGACGGAGAGCGAGAGGATCGCGCTGGACGGTCCCGTCACCGAGAGGCTGGGGTTGGAGAAGGTCAGGTCGAGGATTCCGCCGTGACCGGTGAAACGCACGTTCCCGGCATAGTCGGCCGTTCCCGTTCCGCTGTCCTGGTTGAAGTTGCCGCCGCTCTGACCGAACTGGAAGGCTCCGCCGGACGAGGTGGCGCCGCCACCGACGGTAATGCTGCCGCCAGAAACCGGCTTCGTGATGTAATCACGGAAGCTTGCCGAGACGCCCCAGCTGAGCGATCCGCCCTGCACCGTCGGTGCGACGACCGGAGGAACGACCGGGGTGGTCGGCGGCGTGACCGGCGGGGTGATCGGCGGCACGACGCCGCTCGTCACGGTGACGGTGCGCGCGGCCGAGCTGCTCGCGGCGAAGCCGGCATCCGGAACGAAACGCGCGGTCAGCGCGAGGTTGCCGACGGTGCGCAGCACGGCCGTCGCCGAGGCTGCGCCGTCCGCTAGCCGCACCGGGGCGCCGATCTGCTCGTCGTTCACGGCGAAGATGACGTTGCCCTGGGCGGTGGTCGGGGTGACGGTTGCGGTCAGCGCGACGCTGTCGCCGACGGTGACGGCGCTCTTGTCGACGACGAGGCCCGTGCGGGTTCCGACCGTCTCGCCCGGCTCCGTGGTGCCGTTGCTGAAGGCGACGGTGAGCGGGTCGAAGATGGTGCCTGCAGGATAGAAGTCCTGGAAGGCGATCGCTCCGGCAGCGCTGAGCGTGACGGGGGCGTCGACGACAAGCGTCTTGCCCTTGTCCGTGCTCGTTCCGGCTGCGGCGAGATTGACGGTCGCGAAGTCGACGCGGGCGCCGTTGACGGCGACACTCAGTGTCGCGCGGCTGGCGCTGTCGAGCCGGAGCTTCGGGGCGCTGAGCGTGAGGTCGAGCGCACCGTGGTGGCCGGTGAAGCGCACACCGCCGCTGTACTCTGCCGTTCCCGTGCCCGTCTGCAGGTCGACGGTGCCGCCGGCCTGGGCGAACAGGAACGCGGATCCCGCTGCGCTCGCTCCATCAACGGGAGTGATCGACCCGGAGGCGATGGGCCCGGTGACGTAGTCGCGGAAGGCTCCGTAGACGCCCCAGGCCAGTTCGCCCTTCTGGGCGACGGGCGGCGTGACGGGCTTGGCGGCCACGGCGACAACGACGGCCGCCGAAGCGCTGCCGTTGAAGAGCGCCGGCTTGGCCGGGGTGAAGACGGCCGTGAGCGAGGCCGATCCGACAGCGCTGAGCTTCACCGTGGCGGTCGCCGTGCCGTTCTTGACGGCGACGTCCTTGGCGACGACGCTCACGCCGTTGAAGAAGCTGACCGTCCCGGATGCCGCGACCGGCGCGATGACGGCGGTCGCCGTCACGGTGCTTCCGGTGACGACGGCCGTCTTGT
>JBEVGZ010000325.1:0-4324 GCA_040511515.1 Microterricola sp. | reverse complement strand
CGCGGCCAGTCGAATCGCCTCCCGGCGACCGTCTGGCTCGAGGCTCACCACCTCGACGACCTCCGGGCGGTTGCGGGTGAGGGTGCCCGTCTTGTCGAGCGCGACGACGCGGATGCTGCCCAGACGCTCGAATGCAGCGCCGGACTTGATGATGAGGCCGAATTTACTGGCTGATCCGATGGCCGAGATCACCGTCACCGGCACGGCGATCGCGAGGGCGCAGGGGGAGGCCGCGACGAGCACGACGAGTGCGCGCTCCGTCCACGTCTCGGCGTCGCCGACTAGCAGGCCGACGAGGGCAATGAGCCCGGATACGATGAGCACCGCCGGGACGAGTGGCTGCGCGATGCGGTCGGCCAGCCTGGCACGGTTGCCCTTCTGAGCGTTTGCCTGCTCGACCAGGCGAACGATCGTCGTCAGCGAGTTGTCGGTGCCATCGGCGGTGACGTCGACGTGCAGCGCCCCGGCCCCGTTGATCGATCCGGCCGGCACCGCATCACCCGGGCCGACCTCGACGGGGATGGACTCCCCGGTGATCGCCGAGGTGTCCAGGCTGCTGCGCCCGGCGCCGACGACGCCGTCCGTTGCGGCGCGTTCACCGGGGCGCACGAGCAGCCGGTCCCCCACGCGCAGCTCCACCGCCGGGATGGTGACCTCCCCGCCGGGGCGGGAGACGATCGCGGTTGCCGGGATGAGGCTGAGCAGCGCCCGGAGGCCGCCACGGGCGCGGTCCATCGCCCGGTCCTCCAGCGCCTCGGCGATCGAGAACAGGAAGGCGAGCGCTGCCGCCTCGCCGACCTTGCCGAGCAGCACCGCTCCGAGCGCGGCGATGGTCATGAGCAGCCCGACGCCCAACCGCCCGCTGAACAGTCGCCGGATCGCGTTCGGCGCGAACGTTGACGCTCCCGCGAGCAGACTGATGACAAGGGCGACCGTGCCGGCCGCGTCGAGTCCGACCCACTCCAGGATGTAGCCGGCGATGAGAAGCACTCCGGCCGCGAGCGGAATCAGGACGTTGCGGTCCCTCCACCACGGGATTGTGCCGTCGTCATCGATCGCCGCCGGCTCTGCGCTCTGCGTGCTCTGCTGACCAGCCGCGTCGTCAGCCCGGTCGCCGGCCGGCTCGTCGACTCCGCAGCACTCCCGGCTCACACCACCGCCCCGCAGCACTGGGGCACGCCGCAGTTCGCGTCGGAGCAGGCGACGCCGTCATCCACCGCCAGCACGACGTCGAGAATGGCCCGCAGTGCCCGCTTCAGGTGCGGATCGGCGATCTCGTAGCGCGTGCTGCGGCCCTCCGGCACGGCCGCCACGAGGCCACAGCCGCGCAGACAGCTCAGGTGGTTCGACACGTTGGAGCGCGTCAGATCGAGCTCTCTGGCGAGCGCCCCCGGGTAGCCGGGCGCACTCATCAGCGACAAGAGGATGCGCGAGCGCGTTGGATCGGCCATGGCACGGCCGAGGCGATTCATGACGTCCACCTGCGAAGCAATGGTCAGCATACACTGACCATACAGCAGACGCTGACCACTCGCACGGTCGACCCCGGCGCGGGCGGTGGACCCGGCTCAGGCGCGGGCGGGGTACAGCTCCACGCCAGCGGTGAGTTCGCGGAGCGCGCGCGAGGCGAGAGCGGCCGGAGCGCCCGGATCGGAGAACGACTCCTCGGCGGCGCACGCCTCGAGCGCAACACGGAGGGCAACCGTGGCCGCCGCCGCGACGAGACGCACGGCATAGGGCTCGGCGTCCGGCCCTGCGAGGGTGGCAACGATGTCGCGCAGCTGCGCCTCCGATTCGCCGTTGACCCGGAACCACACGAACTGGAGCGCCGGGTCATCGGCCGAGGCACGGAGCAGGCCGAGGGTCCAGCGGAGGCTCTCGAGGTCGGCGTCGCTCCGGGGCGTCAGCACCTCCACGATCGTGCGCTCCAGCGCGTCAAGCAGTTCCTCCTGGGGCTCCGCCGCCGCCAGGAGCGCTCGCCAGTGGCCGGCTCCGACCGTGAGTAGCGGGGCGACCGCGTCTTCCTTGGTGCGGAAGTAGCGGTAGAAGGTGCGCACGGCGACCCCGGCCTGCTTGGCGATCTCCTCGGCCGTCACCGCGTCGGCACCGCGGTCGGCGAACAGGCGGGCAGCGGCCTTGGCGATCTCAAGCTGGGTCGCCGCCTTGCGGCGTTCGGTGAGGCTCGGCGCTCTGGATTCCATATGAGGAGCGTACGCCCCCGTGACAGCTGTGCATATCCTGCGATACTGGCACGACGTGCCACTTCGGCGTAACGTGTAGAGCACTTCCTTCCCGATTGAAAGGCCCACTGACATGAACCGTTACACCGGACGCCGCGCCATCGTCACCGGAGCTGGCTCTGGCATCGGCCAGGCCACCGTGCTCCGCCTGCTCGACGAGGGCGGCAGCGTCGTCGCCGCCGACGTCAGCGCCGCCGGGCTCGCCGACACCGTGGCCAAGGCCGGCGACGCCGCCGAACGCCTCACCACCGTTGTGGTGAACATCGCCGACGAGGCATCGGTGCGCACAGCCGTCGCGACGGCTGTCGAGGCGCTCGGCGGGCTCGACGTGCTCGTGAACGCCGCCGGCATCCTGCGTTCGTCGCACACGCAGTCGACCACGCTCGAGCAGTTCCAGCAGGTGATCAACGTGAACCTCGTCGGCACCTTCCTCATGATCCGCGAGGCGATCCCCGCGCTGCTCGAGGGCAACGGCTCAGCTGTCGTGAACTTCAGCTCGACCTCCGCCGCCTTCGCCCACCCCTACATGGCGGCCTACGCGGCGAGCAAGGGCGGTGTGCAGTCGATGACGCACGCCCTGGCCGCCGAGTACGCGAAGCAGGGCATCCGCTTCAACTCCGTGCAGCCCGGCTCGATCTCCTCCGGCATGACCGACGGCAGCGGCGAGAGCAAGCAGAGCCAGGGCCCCGGTCTGCCGGATGACGCCGACTTCAGCCTCTTCATGAAGCTCGCCCCGGCGATCAAGCAGGGCTTCGCCGGCCCGGAGGCCGTCGCCGGCGTCGTCGCCATGCTCGCGAGCGAGGACGGCGCCTTCGTCACCGGCACCGAGGTGCGCATCGACGGCGGCACGCACTTCTAATCGCAGGTACTCCCTCTCGGTCGCCGCGGCCGGCCAGTGCGTGCACCCGCACCGTGCACCCGGCGATCGAGGGGGTTCAGCGCGCCGGCGCTCCCCGTGAGCGCCGCCCCGCTCACGCCTCCGGAATCGGCCGGCCGTACGTTGCGAGGGTGATGCTGTCGGGGTCGGGGCCGCCACGCGTTCCCGTCTCGAGGGCGTCGATGGCGGCCAGCTGCTGCGGCGTGAGCTCGAAGTCGAAGACGTCGACGTTCTCGGCGATGCGGGCGGCCCTGATCGACTTCGGAATCGCGGATCGGCCCTGCTGCAGGTGCCAGCGCAGCATCACCTGGGCGGCGGTTTTGCCGTGTTCCCCGGCGATCGCGAGCAGTGTCGCGTCGTCGAAGGTGCTCCTCTCACCGCCGGCGTACGAGGTGATGCCGCCGATGGGCGACCACGCCTGGGTGAGGATCCCGTGCTGGGCGTGCAGCGCCTGGAGCTCCCGCTGCTGGAAGTACGGGTGCACCTCGATCTGGTTGACCGCGGGAACGATGCTCGTCTCGGCGAGCAGGCGCTCGAGGTGGTCCGGCATGAAGTTGCTGACGCCGATCGCGCGCACCGCGCCGTCGGCGAGCAGCTTCTCCAGCGCCCGGTAGGCATCAAGCGTGAGGCTGAACTCGCTCGGCAGCGGCTGGTGCAAGAGGAGCAGGTCGATGGAGTCGACGCCGAGCTTCGCCGCGCTCTTCGCGAAGGCGTGCAGGGTGGCGTCGTAGCCGTAGTCGCTGATCCACACCTTCGTCTCGATGAACACCTCACCGCGCGCGACGCCCGAGTTGCGCATGCCTGCCCCGACGGCGGCCTCGTTGCCGTAGGCGGCGGCCGTGTCGATGTGGCGGTAGCCGACGCGAAGCGCCTCCTCCACCGCGACGGCGGTGTCGTCGGGAGCAGCCTGGAACACGCCGAGCCCGACCGCGGGGATCGTGACCGCATTGTTCAGGGTGAAAGTCGTCTGGGTGCTGTTCGTCTGGGTCATGTCTTCACGCTAAGCCGAGAACGCGGGCGGCTGAGAGTCACTGGCATTCACCCCCAGCGGATGCCGCCACGCCGGGTGGGGGCGACCGCCAGTGACTCCCACGGCCTGCTCCTGGTCGGCTAACGTCGCCGTATGGACACCCGCGGCGACACCCAGCAGTTCCTCACTGCGCTGCGTGCGCGCCTGAGCCCGGAGCAGGCCGGGCTCACCTCCTTC
>JBEVGZ010000324.1:0-4726 GCA_040511515.1 Microterricola sp. | reverse complement strand
AGCACGGGGGAGGGTCCGTCGGATCCGGCCGCGCAGGCCGAACCGCTGGAGCAGATCACGCCGCGCCGTTCGAGTTCGAGGAGGACCGCCTCGCCGCTGGTCCCGGCGAACACGAAGGAGGCCGAGCCCGGCAGTCGCGCGCTCGGGTGCCCGGTCAGCTCGGCATCGGGGACGGCCGCCAGCACATCGGCGATGAACTCGTCGCGCAGCGCGCTCGTGGCCTCGGATGCTCCGGCACGGCGTTCGGCCTCGGCCAGGCGCAGGGCGGTCGCAAGGGCGACGGCTCCCGCGACGTTCTCGGTTCCGCTGCGCCGGCCGCGTTCCTGTCCGCCACCGTGCAGCAGGGGTTCCAGCGGCAGCCGGCCGCGCACGAAGAGCGCGCCGATGCCCTTGGGGGCACCGACCTTGTGGCCGGAGATGCTGAGGGCGTCGACGCCGAGTTCGGCGACGTTCAGCGGCAGCACGCCCGCGGCCTGCACGGCATCCGTGTGCAGCGGGACACCGGCGGCGCGCGCGACGGCCGCGAGCCGCTGCACGGGCTGCACGGTGCCGATCTCGTTGTTGGCGTAGTGCACAGAGACGAGGGCGGTGTCCGGGCGCAGCCGTGCGGCGAGGTCCTCCGGGTCGAGGAGCCCCGCGGCATCCGGGCTCAGGAACTCGATCTCGAAACCGTGCAGACGGCGCAGGTAGTCCAGCGACTCGAGCACCGCCTCGTGCTCGAGCGGCGAGCTGATGATGTGCCTGCCCCGAGTGGATGCCAGTGCGATGCCCTTGACCGCGAGGTTGTCGGCCTCGGTGCCACCGGCCGTGAACACCACCTCGCCGGCGCGGCAGCCGAGCACCGCGGCCACCTCGCGGCGGGCCTGCTCGATTGCGGCCACCGCGGCCTCGCCCGCTCGGTGATGGCTGGAGGGGTTGCCGAACTCGCCACCAGGACCGCCGAGCCACGGCCACATGGCCTGCAACGCCTCGGGGCGCACGGGGGCGCTCGCCGCGTTGTCGAGATAGATGGCGTCGTGATACTGGCTCATGGCTGGACCGGGATGCCTCAGTCTGTGGCGACGGTGACGTCGAGCCCCAGGTCGAGTGCGCGCACGCTGTGGGTGAGAGCGCCGACCGAGATCACGTCGACGCCGGTCTCGGCGATGGCCCTGACCGTTCCGAGGTTCACGCCACCGCTGGCCTCGACGACGGTGCGGCCGGCGATGTGCGCGACACCGGCGCGCAACTGCTCCGGCGTGAAGTTGTCGAGCATGATCGTGTCGACGCCTGCGGCCAGCACCGCGTCGATCTGGTCGATCCGATCGACCTCGACCTCGATGTGGGTGGTGTGCGGCAGCCGGGCGCGGAGGCCGAGCAGCGCGTCGGTCACCGAGATGCCGTTCGCGGTGAGCACGGCGAGATGGTTGTCCTTGGCCATCACGGCGTCGCTCAGGCTGAAGCGGTGGTTGTGGCCGCCGCCGTCGCGCACGGCCTGGCGTTCCAAGGCTCGCAGCCCGGGGGTGGTCTTGCGGGTATCGGCGATGCGGGCGCGCGTTCCCGCGGTCTCGGCCACGTACTCCGCGGTGAGTGCGGCGATGCCGCTCATGCGCTGCACGAGGTTGAGGGCGACGCGTTCGGCCTGCAGGATGCCGCGGGCCGAGCCGCTCACGCGGGCGAGCACGTCGCCGGCGGCGAAGGGGGCGGCATCCGCGAGCAGCAGCTCGACGGTGATCGACGGGTCGGTCAGCGCGAAGGCGGCCCGGAACACGGCGCCGCCACTGAACACACCGTGCTCGCGCGCGACGAGCTCTGCCGACGCCATCGCGTCGGAGGGGATCAGCAGCTCGGAGGTGATGTCACCCCACGGGGCGTCTTCGTGCAGGGCCGCCGAGACGACGGCGGTGATGGTGGCGGTGGTCAGCATGCGAGGGCATCCTCTCGAGTGGTTGCAATTGTTCCAGTGCCGTCGGCTGCCGGGAAGTCGCTGCGGAAATGTGCGCCGACCGACGCGGTCCTGGCGCTCGCCGCGGCCACGAGGAGTCGGGCGAGGTCGAGCAGATTGGCGTCCTCGATGGCGCGGCGGCTCGCGCCCGGCGTCGTGCTCGGCCGGGGGAGTGTGGCGAGGGCGGCGGCGGCCGCCTCGAGCGTCGCGCCGTCGCGCTCAAGCCCGGCGGCGTTCCACATCAGCCTCTGCACGGTCGTCCGGAGCGTGTTCGCAGCCACGGCTGAGCCCACCGGCAGTGGCCCCGATGCGGAGGATGCGGCCGGCTCGCCGTGCCCGACGGCATCCGCCCTGGTGTGGCGGCTCGATTCTCCGCACTCCGGCCGCTGGCGGGCGGGCGCGGATGCCGCATCCGCGCTCAGCGCCTGCACCGCCCGCTCGGCGAACACGGCCGCCTCCAGCAGCGAGTTCGAGGCCAGCCGGTTGGCGCCGTGCACCCCGGTGCATGCGGCCTCACCGACGGCGAAGAGCCCCGGCAACGATGTGCGCCCCCAGAGATCGGTGGCGATGCCGCCCATCCAGTAGTGCGCGGCGGGCGTCACCGGGACCGGGTTCAGCGCCCAGTCGTGGCCGCTGGCCTCGCAGGCTGCTGTGATCGTGGGGAAGCGGGCGGCGAGCATGGCTCGGTTCGCCACGGGATCCTGCGCGAGTGCCGTCGCGTCCAGCAGCACGGGTTCGCCGTCCTGGGCCGCCATCTCGCGGGCGATCTCGCGGGCGACCACATCGCGCGGTGCGAGTTCGGCCTCCGGATGCCGGTCGAGCATGAACCGCTCGCCCGAGCGGTTCCGCAGCACGGCGCCCTCGCCGCGCACGGCCTCGGAGACGAGCGGGGTGCCGGGGACGGCGAGTGCCGTCGGGTGGAACTGCACGAACTCCAGGTCCGCCAGGCGGGCGCCGGCGCGCCAGGCGGCGGCGACGCCGTCTCCGGTGGCGATCGCGGGGTTGGTGGTGTGCAGGAAGAGCTGCCCCGCGCCGCCGGTGGCGAGCACCACCACGTCGGCGAGCATGAGCTCACGGTCGCCTCCCGGCAGGGCCAGTTCGGCTCCGATGACGCGGGGGGCGGCATCCGCTCCAGAGGGCGGTGCCGCGGCCTCGTCCGCGGCGGGGATGGTGAGCAGCTCCACCAGCATCGTCTGCTCGTGCACGGTGATGGGGCGGCGGGCGAGGGCATCGAGCATGGCGCGCTCGATCTCGGCGCCGGTCGCGTCGCCGCCGGCGTGCAGCACACGGGCACGGACGTGGGCGGCCTCGAGCCCGCGGGCCAGGCCGGACTCGTCGCGGTCGAAGTGCGCGCCGAAACGGATCAGGTCGCGGACCCGCGCCGGGCCGTCGTCGCAGAGCACCTGCGCCGCGGCTGGGTCGCTGTGGCCGGCGCCGGCGCGGAGCGTGTCGAGCAGGTGGGCGTTGGGGGAGTCGTCGGGGAAGAGCGATGCGGCGATGCCGCCCTGCGCGTGGCTGGTGTTGCTCTCGGCCAGCGCACCCTTCGTCACCAGCGTCACCGTGTGCCCGGCATCGGCGGCGCGCACGGCGGAGAACAGCCCGGCGAGGCCGCTGCCGATCACGAGCACGCTCGCCACGTCAGGCTCCCGCGGGAACGGCGGCCGGTACAGCTGAGCTCGGTGCGGCGGGAGCGGTGCCGCCGCCGTTGGCCGGCGGCTTGGCGGCCAGCATCCGCTCGAGGGCGAGGCGGGCGGGCACGGCCACGTCGGCGCTGACCGAGATCTGGTTGACAATCTCTCCGGCGACGAGCGACTCGAGCACCCAGGCGAGGTAACCGGGGTGGATGCGGTACATCGTCGAGCAGGGGCAGACGACGGGGTCCAGGCAGAAGATTGTGTGCTGCGGGTACTGCGCGGCGAGGCGCTGCACGAGGTTGATCTCGGTGCCGATGGCGAAGGTCGAGCCTGCCGGGGCGGCCGCGATGGCCTTCGTGATGTAGTCGGTGGAGCCGTACTCGTCGGCCGCGTCGACGACGGGCATCGGGCACTCGGGGTGCACGATCACGCGCACGCCGGGGTGGCTGACGCGTGCCTGCTCGATCTGATCGACGGTGAAGCGCTTGTGCACACTGCAGAAGCCGTGCCAGAGGATCACCTGGGCATCGTGCAGCTCGGCCTCGCTCGAGCCGCCGAGGGGCTTGCGCGGGTTCCACATCGGCATCCGGTCGAGCGGAACGCCCATCGCCTTCGCCGTGTTGCGGCCCAGGTGCTGGTCGGGGAAGAACAGCACGCGCTGGCCGCGCTCGAACGCCCACTCCAGCACGGTCTCCGCATTCGAGGAGGTGCATACGATGCCGCCGCGCTCGCCGCAGAAGCCCTTGAGCGCAGCAGAGGAATTCATATAAGTCACGGGGATGACTGGCACACGGCCGTCGGCGTCCGGCTCGGTGCCATAGAGCTCCTCGAGTGCCTCCCAGCACTCGGTGACCGAGTCGATGTCCGCCATGTCGGCCATCGAGCAGCCGGCGGCGAGGTTGGGCAGGATGACGGCCTGCTCCGGTGTCGAGAGCAGGTCGGCGGTCTCGGCCATGAAGTGCACGCCGCAGAAGACGATCGCCTCGGCATCCGGCTTGGACTTCGCGGCACCGGCCAGCTGGAAGGAGTCGCCGATGTAGTCGGCGTGGGCCACGACCTCGTCGCGCTGGTAGAAGTGGCCGAGCACGAGCACCCGGTCGCCGAGCGTCGCCTTGGCCGCGCGCACCCGGGCGTCGAGCTCCTCGTCGCTGGCGGTCTTGTACTCGGT
>JBEVGZ010000323.1:0-4203 GCA_040511515.1 Microterricola sp. | reverse complement strand
CAGGCCGAGGCCGACGGCGATCGCCGGCTGGAACGGCGCGCCGTTCACGTAGGTCAGAAACTGTTTGACGGCCAGGATCGCCGTGATGTTGGCCGCTGAGGCGCTCACCCAGCCGATCTTCCACCCCGTCGTGTTGAATGTCTTGCCGGCCGAACTGATGCTGATCGTGCGGTCCCGCGCTCCCGGCAGCGTCGCGATGGGCACGTGGGGCACCTCGAAGGTGAGGTGCTCGTAGACCTCATCGGTGACGATCAGCGCGTCGTGCCGCTCGGCGAGTTCGACGATGAGCTCAAGTGTCGCGCGGGGGAGCACGGCCCCGGTCGGGTTGTGCGGGGTGTTGACGAGGATGACGCGGGTGCGCTCGTTCACGGCGTCGCGCAGGCGGTCGAGGTCGGGCTGGAAGTCGGGTGCGAGCAGCGGAACGGTGACATGCTTGCCGCCGGCGAGGGCGATCGTCGCCCCGTAGGAGTCATAGAACGGTTCGAAGGTGACCACCTCGTCGCCCGCGCGCACGAAGGCCAGGATCACGGCGGCGATGGCCTCGGTTGCGCCGGCGGTCACGAGCACCTCACGCTGCGGGTCGAGCTGGATGCCGTAGAAGCGCTGTTGGTGCGCGGCGATCGCCTCGAGCAGCACCGGCATGCCGCGCCCGGGCGGGTACTGGTTCACGCCATCGCTGATCGCCCGGCGCGCGGCATCCAGCACCTCTGCCGGCCCGTCCTCGTCTGGAAACCCCTGGCCGAGGTTGATCGCGCCCGTGCGCTGGGCCAGCGCGCTCATCTCGGCGAAGATCGTCGCGGCAACGGTGCCATCGGCGGCGAGGAGGCCGGCACCGGCCGCCGCGCGCTGCCAGGGGGCGGGTGCGCTCATCGGTTTCCTGTCTGCTTGTCAGTCTCACCAGAGTACGCTGGCGGAAGGCGTGAGCGAGTGAATCCCACCGTCTCGAGGTGCTCGGAGAAGGCCCAACTGATCCCAAGGTAGCTCCCAGCTTTCCCATAAAGAACCCACAGCCGCCCGGTGGATGCTTGAGCTTGCTTGGAAGGAGCAACCATGACCGACAACATCAACAAGGACTCAGTACAGCCAGAGCCGGCACGCTCCGTGCCTGTCGACGCTGAGGCCGTAGTGACCCCCGAAGCCATCACCCCCGAAACCACCACCCCCGCAGCTCCCACGGTGGAGACCGCCGCCGCCCCGGCCGCCCAGGCTGACGCAGCCGTCGCCGCGCCGACCCCGGTTGCTGCCCCGGCAGAAGCTGCCGCACCGGCGCCTGTCGCCCCGCCCGTGGCTCCTGCCGCGGCCGCTCCCGTGGCTCCCGCAGCCGCCGCGACCGCCCCGGTCGCTCCGCAGCAGCCCTCGGCCGCCCCGTACGGTGCCGCGGCGCCGAACGCGACCGTCTACGCGCCGAACACCCCGCCGCAGCCCTACGCGAGCCAGCAGGCTCCGACG
This sequence comes from Microterricola sp., assembly GCA_040511515.1. GTDB lineage: Bacteria > Actinomycetota > Actinomycetes > Actinomycetales > Microbacteriaceae > Microterricola. Next base: position 2,754 of record JBEVGZ010000323.1, on the reverse strand, counting down.
GGCCAGCTGCCCTACGGGCAGCACCCCGCCCAGCCGTACGGCGCCCAGCACACTCAGCCGACGGTTCCGATCCCCGGAGCTGCCTTCGGCGTCGGTGGCCCCGGCGGCCCCGCAGGCCCCACGGCACCCGCGCAGCCCGCGGCATCCGCAGCGCCCAAGCGCAACGGTGTCGGCATGCTGGTCGCGGCTCTCGCGATCGGCGCACTCGTCGGTGGCGGTTCGGCCGCAGGCGTGATGGCGATCGCCGGCGCGCAGAACCAGGGCACGCCGTCGTCATCCGTGTCGTCGCCGCAGAACGTCGTCGTCAACAACACCGACTCCGTCACCGAGATCACGGCCGTCGCCGCCAAGGCGACCCCGAGCGTCGTGACGATCTCGGTCGCCGGCGAGACCGGTGCGGGAACGGGCTCCGGCGTCGTGCTGAGCGAGGACGGCTACGTGCTCACCAACACCCACGTCGTGACCTTGGACGGCGAGACCGGCCACCCGCAGATCCAGGTGACCATGAGCGATGGGACGCTGTACGCGGCGAGCATCGTCGGCACCGACCCGATCTCCGACCTCGCCGTGATCAAGCTCGAGAACGCCAGCGGCCTGACCGCCCTGAAGTTCGCGGACTCCAGCAAGATCAACGTCGGCGACACCGCCATCGCCATCGGCGCCCCGCTCGGCCTCTCCGGAACCGTCACCAACGGCATCGTCAGCGCGCTGAACCGCAGCATCACCGTGGCCTCGTCCGCCGTGCCGGAGACCCCGGAGGGCGACAGCACGACCCCGGATGACGGCAGCGGCCAGGCCCCGTTCGACTTCTGGAACAACCTGCCCGGCCAGGAGCAGCAGGCTCCGTCGGCCAACAGCGGCAGCATCTCGCTCGCCGTGGTGCAGACCGACGCCGCGATCAACCCCGGCAACTCCGGTGGTGCACTGCTCAACTCCCAGGGGGAGCTGATCGGCATCAACGTGGCCATCGCCACGGCCGGCGACAGCAGCGCGTCCGGCAGCATCGGCGTCGGCTTCGCGATCCCGTCGAACCTCGCCGAGCGCGTGTCCAACGAGCTGATCGAGAACGGCACGGCCACACACGGCCTGCTGGGCGCGACGGTCTCCCCGGCGGCGAGCGTCGAGGGCAGCACATCGGTCGGCGCCTACATCGCCGACGTCACGGCCGGCGGCCCCGCCGCGGCGGCCGGACTGCAGAAGGGCGATGTCATCACCGGCTTCAACGGTGTTCCCATCACCGACGCCAATGACCTCACCGCTCAGGTCCGCACCGTCGAGGGCGGCGGAGACGCCTCGCTCACCTACGTGCGGGACGGCAAGAGCTATGACGTCGACGTCACCCTGGGAACGCTCGGCAGCTAGTCGAGGAACCCACGGCTCCTTCCTGCATCGCCGCCCCGCCATCTGGCGGGGCGGCGATGTCGCGTTCGGGGCGCCTGATAAGCTCTCAAGTCCAGTTCGTTTGAGTGGAAGAGATGGTCGACACGGTGTCGAATGACGCAGTCGCTGCGCTTCCTGGTGTTTCGTATGTCATGCCGGTGCTCAATGAAGTGACCCATGTGCGAGCCGCTGTCGACAGCCTGCTCGACCAGGACTACGACGGCCCGTTCGAGGTCGCGCTGGCTCTCGGGCCGAGCATCGACGGCACGACGGAGCTCGTCGAGGACATGGCCAGGGTTGACCCGCGCATCCGCGTCATCCCGAACGAGGTCGGCTCAACGCCGTCTGGGCTGAACGTCGCGATCCGGGCCTCCCAGTACCCCATCATCATCCGCGTCGACGCGCACTCCGTGCTGCCGCGTGATTACGCCCGCATCGCCGTCGAGACACTCCTGCGCACCGGAGCCGCCAATGTCGGCGGCATCATGGATGCCAAGGGGGAGAAGTCGTTCCAGCGGGCGGTCGCCCGTGCATACGGCTCCCGTGTCGGCCTCGGCGGATCGTCGTTCCACGTCGGCGGCGAGGAGGGCCCGGCCGAGACGGTGTATCTCGGCTGCTTCCGCCGCGAGGCCATCGAGGCCGTCGGACTCTTCGACGAGGGCATCAAGCGTGGGCAGGACTGGGAGCTCAACCGCCGCCTCCGCAAGGCCGGCGGTGTCGTCTGGTTCACGCCGAAGCTCACCGTCACCTACCGGCCGCGCCCGAGCGTCAAGCGCCTGGTGAAGCAGATGCTCTCGACCGGGCTGTGGCGCGGCGAGCTGGCCCGCCGCTTCCCCGAGAGCAACGGCATCCGCTATTTCATCCCGCCGGTCATGGTGCTCGGTGTCACCGTTGGCCTGCTCCTGGGCGTTGGCGGCCTCATCCAGGCCTTGCTCGGCGCGACGCCGTGGTTGCTCGTCGGTCTGCTTGCGCCGGCGGTCTATGCCGTCTTCGTCATCGTGGCGACGCTCGGCAGCTTCACGGCGCTCGGATTACGCAGCGCGCTGTGGTTTCTCCTAGTGTTGCCGTGCATCCACTTTTCGTGGGGCATCGGATTCGTGCTGGGCTATCTCAAGCTCACGAGCAACATCACGGCACACAACGGAAGGTAACCATGGGGCAGGCAACACCCAGGCAGGAACGCCCCTCGTCGATCGCCGAGCTGCGTGCCGTCGCCCAGCCGCCGGAGGTGCGCTCACGGCGCAACGCCGAACACTGGACGGCATCGCTGTACCTGCGTGACCTGTCGCCCTACCTGACCTGGATGCTGCTGAAGACCCGCATCTCGGCGAACGGTGTGACCGGGCTGATGATCCTCGTCGGCTGGTCGACGGC
>JBEVGZ010000322.1:0-2573 GCA_040511515.1 Microterricola sp. | reverse complement strand
AAGCGAATCCCGTAAAGCCGATAAGCCATCGGCGTTGATATCTGCGAGGACCAGACGCGCGCCCTCGCGGGCAAACAGTTCCGCCGTCGCACGTCCGATCCCGGCTGCAGCACCGGTCACCAGAGCACTCTTGCCGAGCAGCCGCCCAGCGCTCGGTCCGGCGGATGGCTCCGTCATGGTCCTATTCAATACGTTGTTCGTCAGAGGAGGAATGCATGAATGACGTGAGCAGATCACTCCAGGCCCATCTCGATGGAGTCACCCCGGAAGTGCGTCGGCATACCACCGGTGTCGGCTGCCTCTACATCAAAGATCTCGACAAGGTTGACCTCTCGATTCTGAAAGCTATCGTCGCGGAGTCGTACCACACTCTCACCGCTGACACCTACACCCTTCGTGCCCGCGAGGGAGTCCCCGACGCGTGACCACCTCTTCGAGCCGTACGCCCGGCGAGATCCGCCGCTGGCGACAGTATCTCGCCGACGAGCGCTCTGAGGCGGCTGGCTACCGCCAGCTGGCGGAGCGCCGGACCGGCGAGGAGCGAGAGATCCTGCTGGCCTTGGCCGACGCCGAGAAGCGGCACGAGGCGCACTGGCTGGAACTCCTCAGCGACGATGTCGGGCCGCCGCGCCGCAGCAGCCTGCGCACCCGGCTCCTGGTCTTCCTGGCCGCGCACTTCGGCGGCGTTTTCGTGCTCGCCCTGATGCAACGCGCAGAGGGCCGCTCGCCGTACGAGACTGACGTCGACGCCACCGACACGATGGCGGCCGATGAGCGGATTCATGGCGAGGTGCTCCGTGGCCTCGCCGCGCGCGGTCGCATACAGCTGTCCGGCACGTTCCGGGCCGCCGTGTTCGGCGCTAACGACGGCCTGGTCAGCAACCTCGCTCTTGTGCTCGGCATTGGGGCCACCGGTGTCGACGTCCGAACGATCTTGTTCACCGGCCTCGCAGGGCTGCTGGCCGGAGCGCTGTCAATGGCCGCGGGTGAGTATGTGTCAGTGCGGTCCCAGCGTGAGTTGCTGGAGGCGACCCAGCCCGATCCGGAGTCGCAGTCGGCGTTGCCGCATCTGGATGTGGACGCTAATGAGCTCGCATTGATCTATCGGGCTCGCGGCATGCAGCCGCCGGAGGCAGAAGAGCATGCACGTACGGTGCTGGCCACGCTGCACCTAGATGCCGTGGCGCCGGAGTCGGCCGGAGTCGACTCGCATGAGGCAGTCGGCTCTGCTTGGAGGGCGGCCATCTCGAGCTTCGGCTTCTTCGCCTCGGGTGCCCTGGTGCCGATACTGCCGTACCTCTTCGGCGCCTCAGGGTTGACCGCGGTGATCACCGCCTCAGCGCTGGTCGGGATCGCACTGCTCGGCACCGGGGCCGTTGTCGGCCTGCTGTCGGGCGCTTCGCCGCTCAAGCGGGCGCTGCGCCAGCTCGCCATCGGCTACGGGGCGGCGGCGGTCACGTATCTGCTGGGCAGCGCCTTCAGTTCCACGGTCGGCTAACCAACCCGCAGGCGGGCGCTACAACCGTCCGCTTACGCCAGCCAGCGCGCCGTAAGCAGTGCCTCAATCGCGTCGAGCCAGGCGGTGTAGTAAGCGGTCGCCGCTGACTCACCGGGAGTCGGGACGTGCGCGGCGATCGCCGCCACAAGGTGCTCGCGGAACTCACTCCATGGCGTGCCGGTGCGCTCCAGCACCACGACGCCGAGGCCGAGCGTGCGGCCCTGCCAGACCTCCTCGAAGACCAGCTCCCCGTTGGCGCGTGGCAACGGAGCCGCCACACCGAGCGCGGCGTCGACGTCCGCGAGGGCGGCGGCCGTGCTCATGCGGGCGTTTTCTCGACAAGCGGCAATGCGACGCCGATCATCGCATCCCGCGTGACGATCGCTGCCAGCGACTCCTCGTCCCATCCCTCCGTGCCGGCCGGCCGCTCCGGGAGCACGAGGTAGCGCACCTCGGCGGTCGAGTCCCAGACGCGGATCGTGGTCTCGGGCGGCAGCTCGAGGCCGAACTCGCGCAGCACGGCGCGCGGCTCGGAGACCATGCGGGCGCGGTATGGCGCGCTCTTGTACCAGCTCGGCGGTAGCCCGAGCACGGGCCACGGGTAGCACGAGCACAGCGTGCAGACGACGGCGTTGTGTATGCCGGGCCCGTTCGGCGGGACCACCATCGTGTTGCCCTCATCGCCGCCGTACCCAAGCTCCGCGATCGCGGGCGCGCCGTCGGCGAGCAGGCGCTCGCGGTAGGCCGGGTCGACCCAAGCGCGCGCCACGACCTTCGCGCCGTTCTGCGGGCCGACATCGTTCTCATACATCTCGATCACAGCGTCGATGGCGTCTGTCGAGACCAGGCGCTTCTCCACAAGTAGGGCTTCAAGTGCGCGGGCGCGCAATTCGATCGGTGATGCAGGGCGCTCGTGGTGGTGGCTGCCGTGGTCGTGGGTGTTGGTCACTAGGGCACCCTCTTTCTCGTAGGCATCGCTACGGTGCTTGCTGTTGGGACTCGGCAGGAGCCGGGGTGACGGTCTGGGCTGGTCGCTCTTCGAGGGCCTGCATGACACCACCGCCCCCGGTTCTCG
>JBEVGZ010000321.1:0-2833 GCA_040511515.1 Microterricola sp. | reverse complement strand
TCGTCGGCTCGACGGATGCCAACCTCTTCGCGTCGGTCTCCGCCGGCATCCAGGCCCTCTCCGGCCCGCTGCACGGCGGCGCCAACGAGGCCGTGTTGACGATGCTCGCCGAGATCCGCGACTCGGGTGAGGGCGTTGCCCGCTACGTCGAGCGCGTCAAGAACAAGGAACACGGCGTCAAGCTCATGGGCTTCGGGCACCGCGTCTACAAGAACTACGACCCGCGCGCGAAGCTCGTCAAGGAGAGCGCCCACGAGGTGCTCGCAGCCCTCGGCGTCAAGGACGAGCTGCTCGACATCGCCATGGAGCTTGAGCAGATCGCCCTCGAGGACGACTATTTCAAGTCCCGTCGCCTCTACCCGAACGTCGACTTCTACACCGGCGTCATTTACAAGGCCATGGGCTTCCCGACGCACATGTTCACCGTGCTGTTCGCGATCGGCCGTCTGCCCGGCTGGATCGCCCACTGGCGTGAGATGAACCAGGACCCGCAGACGAAGATCGGTCGCCCACAGCAGCTGTACACGGGATCGCCCGCACGCGACTTCCCCCAGCGCTAGAGCGCACCGACGGCCGGCCACTCCGAGTGGTCGGCCGTTTCTGCGTTAACGGCCCGTCGAGTCCCGCGCTCTCTGCGCCACTCTGTGTGGGCGCGCGCCACATGATGTGGCGCGGAGCCACAGCATGTGGCGCAGAGCGTCGCGGAGGCGCGCGGCCGGCGCTTCAGGGCGCCGGCTGAAGCTGCAGGATGTCGTGTGAGGCCGTGCGCACCGCATCCGGGGTGAACGCCCAGGGGAGGGTCTTGTGCTGCTGCCAGAGAGGCGTCTGATCGGCGTAGTGCGGGTTGAACGCGTGGCCTGACGCCCCGGTGAGGTTGACCCAGGTGGAGTCGTCGAAGTCGGCGAGGCTGATCACCTGGCGCATCGACGGCACCCAGTCGACGGCGTAGCCCACTGTGGCGTCCCAGCCGACGGCGTTGACCACGGAGGAACCACCGGCCACCGAGTACGGTCCCCGGTTGAACAACCACTCGATCGGCGCGATCCCGGATTCGCCGAAGCTTGCGTTCGTCAGCGTGAGCGTGTGCAGCTCACCCCATTCCCAGCGCGTCGGGTCGGAGCCGAGCTTCTTCGCGCCCTCCTCCCATGCCTGCTCCGCCGCATAGGCGAGCATCGCGTCCATCCCGCTGACGCCGAGCTCCTCATTGGTCCACCAGGGGGAGTCCGGCTGGCCGAGCAGAGTGCCGACGACGCTGAACCAGCGGTCGCCACCGACGGGCTCCGTGCCCTCCGGCAGCTTGTCGTCGAACATGGCGGAGAGCAAGTGGCGCCACGTCATGTTGAAGTAGGCGGATGCCGCGGAGTCGGCGTCATCCGCGTAGTCCCAATCCGTGAGCAGCCGCTGCGCCTTCGTGGCGTCGCCGGTGAGGGTGAGACCAGCGAGCACGGGGGCAAGCTGCGCGGCGATGGCGTTGAAATTGTCGGCCTGCACCGACGCCATGTCGTCGACGGTGAGCTTGTCGCCGGATGCCACCATCGCCGCCAGGCGCGCGTTGATCTGTTGTGCCCGATAGCCGAGATCCCAGTCCGCGGTGATGAGGCGCGGGTAGTCGGGGCCGACGGCGGCATTGTTGGCCGTGACGATGAGGCCGCTCGGCGGGTTGGAGACGCTCGGCAACTGGTCGAAGGGGATGGAGCCGGCCCAGCCGTACGCGCTGCTCCAGCCCGGAACTGGCAGGGTTCCGTCGCCACTCAGCCGGATCGGCACGATGCCGGGCGCCTGGTAGCCGATGTTGCCCGCGGTGTCTGCATAGATCAGGTTCTGCGACGGCACCTCGAACAGGCGCGCTCCCGAGCGGAACTCGTCCCAGGTGTCGGCCTTGTTGATGGCGAAGATCGCCGACGGCGTCTGGCCAGGTGTCAGCGCCGTCCACTGCAGCGACAGGGCGTAGTCGCCCGCCGGCTGCCCTGAGGCCTCCGGATACTCCTCGGCGATCTCCGTGAAGTTCGGGGTGATGTCGGTCACGATCGGGCCGCGACCGGTCGAGCGCACCTCGAGCTCGACGGGGTCGCCGCCGGCGACCCGGATCGTCTCGGTGCGCACGCCGAATGGATGCACGGTGCCGTCGAGCTCGTAGCCGTCGTCGCTGACGCGTTCGAGGTAGAGGTCGGCGACATCCGGGCCTAGATTCGTCAGTCCCCAGGCGATCGAGGCGTTGTGGCCGATGACGATGCCGGGGAGGCCGGAGAAGCTGAAGCCGGCGACGTCGAATGGGCAGGCCTCGCTCACCTCGCTGCAGCGCAGGCCCATCTGGTACCAGACCGAAGGCATGACGGCGCCGAGATGCGGGTCGTTCGCGAGGATCGGGGCGCCGGTGTCGGTCAGCGTGCCCGCCGCCACCCAGGAGTTGGAGCCGATCTCGTTGCCCGCAGGGCCGAGGAGCTCCGGCAGCGCGTCGAGGCTCGCCCGCAGGGCGCTGAGCGCGTCGACCGTTGCGGGGTCTGCCAGTGCGGCGTCCGCTGCTGGCGCTGCGGCATCCGCACCGATCGGCTCGACGCCCTGCCCCGCCGGTGCCGCAACGGGCCCGCCGACGATCGTCGGGTGGGCGGAGTACGGGTAGGCCGGATGCAGCAGCGCCACGTCTTCGGGCGGCAGCGCGGTCGACAGCAGCGCCCGGTCGATCTCCTCGTCGAGATTGCTGCGCAGGTCCCACGCCATCGCCTTCAGCCACGCGACGGAGTCGGCCGGCGTCCACAGCTCCGGTTGGTACTGCGCATTCTGCAGCCCGAGCACGGCGTACTCGAGCGAGAGCTCGGCACCGCTTCGCGAGGCG
>JBEVGZ010000320.1:0-2771 GCA_040511515.1 Microterricola sp. | reverse complement strand
CTCGATCACGACGCACAAGAACGTGTCCGAGGCGACGCTGCAGAAAGTGGACGCCGAGATCCGGCGCATTATCGACGAGCAGTACACGCTCGCGCGGCGGCTCGTCGAGGGGAACCCCGAGAAGGTCGAGGCGATGGCGCAGGCGCTGCTCGAGTTCGAGACCCTCGACGCCGACCAGATCGGCGACATCATGGCGGGACTCCCGCCACGGCCGCCGAAGCCGGTCGCCCAGCCGCCGCAGCAGCCACCGAAGCCCGATGCGCCGGGTGCCGCCGCGTCTCCTGCAACCGCCTGACCTGCACGCGAGAACACCGACCGCGCCCGCGGCCAAGCCCGCGGGCTTTTTGCTGCCATGGCTTCCCTACGCGCCGGCAAGTACGAGCTGCCGCTTGACCGCCCGCGCGTGATGGGGGTCGTCAACGTCACGCCGGACTCGTTCTACGACGGCGGGCGGCACGCCGATCCCGCGGCCGCGATCGCTCACGGGCGGCGGCTGGCGCAGGAGGGCGCGGACCTGCTCGACATCGGCGGCGAGTCGAGCCGGCCCGGTGCGGCGCCCGTCGCGGGCGAGGAGGAGCTCGCGCGGATCCTGCCCGTGCTCGAGGCGCTAGCCGATCTGCGCCTGCCGCTCTCGGTCGACACGACGAAGCCCGAGGTGATGCGCGCCGCGCTCGCCCATGGTGCGGCGATGATCAACGACGTTACCGCCCTTGCCGCGCCGGGCGCGCTGGAGCTGGTGGCGGCGTCCGAAGCCGCGGTGTGCCTGATGCACATGCAGGGCAGTCCGCGGACGATGCAGGCGGACCCGGTCTATGCCGACGTGGTCGGCGAGGTACGCGAGTTTCTCGCTGCCCGCGCGGGAGCCTGCGTCGCAGCCGGCATCGCACGCGAACGGATCGTCATCGATCCCGGCTTCGGGTTCGGCAAGACGGTCGAGCACAACTTCACGCTGCTTGCCCGGCTCGGCGAGATCGCGGCACTCGGGCCGCCGGTGCTGGCGGGCTGGTCGCGCAAGTCGAGCCTCGGTCGCATCACCGGGCGGGCGGCGGACGAGCGTCTCGCGGCGAGCCTCGCCGCCGCGGTGCTCGCGGTGCAGCGCGGCGCTAGAATCGTGCGGGTCCATGATGTGGCCGCCACGCGCGATGCGCTCGCGGTGCTCGCTGCGGTGGAGAGGGGCGGATGAGTCGCAAGTACTTCGGGACCGACGGCGTGCGGGGCCGGGTCGGCGAGCTACCGATCACGCCCGAGTTCGTGCTGCGGCTCGGGTTCGCGGCCGGCGAGGTGCTCGCCCGACGCCGCAGCGGCCACGAGCGGCCGACGGTGCTGATCGGCAAGGACACCCGCATCTCGGGGTACATGCTCGAGGCGGCGCTGGAAGCAGGGTTTGCGGCCGCGGGCGTGGACGTCATGCTCTGCGGGCCGATGCCGACGCCGGCGGTCGCCTACCTGACGCGGGCGCTGCGGCTCTCGGCCGGGATCGTCATCAGCGCCTCGCACAACCCGTATCCCGACAACGGCATCAAGTTCTTCTCCGCCGACGGCGGGAAGCTTCCTGACGCGGTCGAGCAGGAGATCGAGCTCGCGCTCGAGCGTCCGCTCGCCTGCCGGCCGGCGGCCGAGCTCGGCAAGGCGCGCCGCATGGACGACGCTGGCGGCCGCTACATCGAGTTCTGCAAGAGCACGTTCCCCAATGCGCTCGATCTCCGCGGGCTGCGCGTCGTGGTAGACTGCGCGCACGGCGCAGGCTACTACGTGGCGCCGCACGTGTTCCACGAACTCGGGGCGGACGTGGTCGCGATCGGCGACGAGCCGAACGGCTTCAATATCAACGAACAGGTTGGTGCGACGCACCCCGGCGCGCTCGTCGCCGCGGTACGTGCGCAGCGGGCCGACCTCGGAATCGCGCTCGACGGCGACGGCGACCGGCTGATGATGACGGACGCGACGGGTGCCACCTACGACGGCGACCAGCTGCTCTACGTGATCGCCTGCCGGCGTGCACGGGACGCGCGGCTGACCGGTGTCGTCGGCACCCTGATGACCAACCTCGCGTTCGAGCGCGCGCTCGCCGGGCTCGGTGTCGGGTTCGCGCGGGCCAAGGTCGGCGACCGGTACGTGCTCGAGCTGATGCAGGAGCGCGGCTGGGACCTCGGCGGGGAGAACTCCGGCCACATCATCTGCCTCGACAAGCACACGACGGGCGATGCCATCGTGTCGGCGCTGCAGGTGCTCGAGGCCCTGCGCCGGGAAGGGAAAGGCCTCGCCGAGCTCGGCGGGCGGCTCCGTCTCTACCCCCAGAAGGTCATCAACGTGCGGGTCGCCCGGGGATTCGACTGGCAGGGCGACGGCGCGATCGGCCGGGCCCGTGCCGAGGCCGAACGGCGGCTCGGTACCCGCGGCCGGCTGCTCCTCCGGGCATCCGGCACCGAGCCCGTGCTGCGCGTGATGGTGGAGGGGGAAGACGCGGCCGAGGTCGCCGCCGTCGCCGCCGAGCTGGCGGCCCACGTGGAGCGCGCCGCGGCGGCGTGATTCCTGCGCGCTTCCCGCGGGTGTCATGGAACGGTAACAGTGGGGCAATAGACTCCTCGGGTCACGCTGCGGCGTGCTCCATCCACAAGGAGAGTCCCCATGAAGCAGCTCAGGATTTATGCCGCGGTCGCGGCTCTGCTGGGAGGTGTCTCGGCCACCCCGTTGGCGACCGCGCAGGTCGTCAAGGTCGACGGCTCCAGTACGGTCTTCCCGGTTACCGAGGCCGTAGCGGAGGACTTCCA
>JBEVGZ010000319.1:0-4380 GCA_040511515.1 Microterricola sp. | reverse complement strand
CCGCCGAGGCTGCCGCGCAGCTCGAGGCCGAGGCCGTCGACGTCACCGCGCTGGCCAGCCGCTACCGCGCCGGCGCGCGGCATCCGCTCACCCTGCTGCAGGACCGCGTCTGCGACGTGTTCACCGGCATGGGCTGGGAGATCGCCGAGGGGCCGGAGGTCGAGAGCGAGTGGTTCAACTTCGACGCACTGAACTTCGATGCAGACCACCCGGCACGCGCGATGCAGGACACCTTCTTCATCGACCCGCCGGAGTCGCACCTCGTGCTGCGCACCCACACCTCTCCGGTGCAGGTGCGGTCGATGCTCGACCGCGAGCTGCCCGTCTACGTGCTGGCCCCCGGCCGTGTCTACCGCACCGACGAGTTCGACGCGACGCACCTGCCCGTATTCATGCAGTTCGAGGGCCTGGCCGTCGACAAGGGCCTGACCATGGCGCACCTCAAGGGAACGCTCGACCACTTCGTGAAGTCGATCTTCGGCGATGAGGCCAAGATTCGCCTCCGCCCCAGCTACTTCCCGTTCACGGAGCCGAGCGCCGAGCTCGACTTCTGGCACCCGACGTTCAAGCACGGCGCCCGCTGGATCGAGTGGGGCGGATGCGGCATGATCAACCCCAACGTGCTGCGCGCGGCCGGCATCGACCCCGAGGTGTACTCGGGCTTCGCCTTCGGGATGGGAATCGAGCGCGGCCTGATGCTGCGCAGCGATGTACAAGACATGCGTGAAATGGTCGAGGGCGATGTGCGCTTCTCCCAGCAGTTCGGAATGGTGGTTTAGTCATGCGGGTGCCCCTGAGTTGGCTCGCGGAATTCGTTGATCTCGCACCGGGAACGACCTCGGACGACGTGCACGCAGCACTCGTGAAGGTCGGTCTCGAAGAGGAAGAGGTGCACAGCTTCGAGCTGAGCGGCCCGATCGTCGTCGGCGAGGTGCTCGAGTTCGTCGAGGAGTCGCAGTCCAACGGCAAGACCATCCGCTGGTGCCAGGTGCGTGTCGCGCCCGACGGCCAGACGGCTGCCGACGGCGGCGACGCCGTGCACGGCATCGTCTGCGGTGCAGGCAACTTCTTCGTCGGCGACAAGGTCGTCGTGACCCTGCCGGGCGCCGTGCTGCCCGGACCGTTCCCGATCGCGCCGCGCAAGACCTACGGCCACGTCTCCGACGGCATGATCGCCTCCGTGCGTGAACTCGGTATCGGCGACGACCACGACGGCATCCTGCGCCTGTCGACGCTCGGACTCGACCCGGAGGTCGGCACCGACGCGATCGCGCTGCTCGGTCTGGACGATGAAGCCGTCGAGATCAACGTGACGCCGGACCGCGGATACGCCTTCTCGATCCGCGGCGTGGCCCGCGAGTACTCGCACGCGACCGGTGCGACCTTCCGCGATCCAGCCGCCCACGGCGCACTGACGCCGAGCGCCAACGAGGGCTTCCCCGTCGCCTTCGCCGACGATGCCCCGATCCACGGCCGTGCCGGCGTCTCGGTGTTCTCGACGCGCATCGTGCGCGGCATCGACGCCACCCGCCCGACTCCGCCGTGGATGGTTGCGCGACTGAAGCTCGCCGGCATCCGATCGATCTCGCTTCCCGTCGACATCACCAACTACGTGATGCTCGAACTCGGCCAGCCGACCCACGGCTACGACCTCGACAAGCTCACCGGCGGCATCACCGTGCGCCGCGCGAACGCTGGCGAGAAGATCACAACGCTCGACGAGCAGGTGCGCGCACTGAACGCGGAAGACCTGCTCATCACCGACGAGAGCGGCGCCATCGGCATCGCCGGCGTCATGGGCGGAGCCGACACCGAGATCAGCGACTCGACGAGCAACGTTCTCATCGAGGCCGCCAACTTCGACCCGGTGAGCATCGCCCGCTCCGCTCGCAGGCACAAGCTGCCGAGCGAGGCCGCCAAGCGCTTCGAGCGCGGTGTCGACCCGCAGATCGCCCAGGCTGCGACCGCCCGCGTCGCTCAGCTGCTCGTGGACCTGGCCGGAGGAACCGCGGATGCCGCAGGCTCGCTGATCGGTGAAGCCGCAGCGGCCAGCGCGATCCTGCTGCCGGACGGCTACGTCTCCGGCCTCATCGGCGTCGACTACAGCGACGACGAGATCCGTGGATCCCTCGCCGAGGTCGGCGGCACCATCGCCGATGCAGACGGCGGACTCCTCGTCACCCCGCCGAGCTGGCGCCCGGACATCACCGACAAGTCGGATCTGGCCGAAGAGGTTGCCCGCATCGTCGGCTACGAGCGCATCCCCTCTGTGCTGCCCGTCGCCCCGGCCGGCCGTGGCCTCACCCGTGAACAGCGGATCCGCCGCACCGTGGCCGACACCCTCGCCGCCGCCGGCTCCACCGAGATCATCGCCTTCCCGTTCCTGCCGAAGGCGCAGAACGACCTCTACGGTGCCGCAGAGGCACTCGAGGTCCCGCAGATCAAGGTCGCCAACGCGCTCGACGCGAGCGCCCCGTACCTGCGCACGAGCCTGCTGCCCGGTCTGATCGAGGCCGCCAAGCGCAACGTCTCGCGCGGTCTGACCGATGTCGCGCTCTACGAGCAGGGCCTCGTCTTCACGCCGGTCGCCGGCGCGCAGTACGGCCAGGCCGAACTGCCGTCCGGCGTGCAGCGCCCGAGCGCGGAGCAGCTGGCCGAGCTGAACGCCGGCATCCCGCCGCAGCCGCGCCACGTCGCCGCGCTCATCGTCGGCAACGTCGTGAGCAAGCAGCCAGGCCAGGGCGCGATCCCGGCCGGCATCGCCGACGCTCTCGCCATCGTGGATCAGATCGCCCTCGCAACGGGGGCCCGGATCGAGATCGCTCAGGGCCGTCACAAGGCAATGCACCCCGGCCGCACCGCCGAGCTGCGTGTCGCGGGCCAGAGCGTCGGCTTCGCCGGCGAACTGCTTCCGCAGATCGCGCTCGACGCCGACCTGCCGCGCGTCGTTGTCGTCGTCGAACTCGACCTCGACGCCGTGATCGCCCTCGCCGAGCCGCTCGTGGAGGCCGCCGTCATCGGCACCTTCCCGGCCGCGACGCAGGACCTCACGCTGCTCGTCGGCACCGAGGTGCCCGCGGCAGCGGTGCTCGCCGCCGTGCGCGACGGCGCGGGGGAGTTGCTCGAAGAGCTGCACCTCGTCGACGACTACCGCGGTACCGGACTCGAGCCCGGCCAGAAGAGCCTGACCTTCGCGCTGCGCTTCCGCGCGGCCGATCGCACGCTCACCGCGGCCGAGGCGAGCGAGGCCAAGCTGGCCGGCGCCGCCCGTGCCGCCGAGCTGCTGGGCGCCGCGACCCGCGAATAGCCGCGCTCGATTCACCGAGATCCCGGATGCCGCACCAGCGGCATCCGGGATCTCTGCGTGTGGAGAACTCCGCTGGTTGAGTAGGCCGTCTACGGCCGTATCGAAACCGAAGCCCGCGCGGCTACGCCGGCCCGTGAGGTCTCGATACGCTCGTTCCTCGCTGCTCGACCAGTAATCGGAGCACGTAGTCCGCTCCCGCGGTCCAACGCCATTCAACGCTGCGTCACAGAGCGCAGCCGGTTTGCCGCCCGCGTACCGCGCGCGCTAAGCTCGCGACATGCTTTCCGTTCGGCGCACCCCCCTCGCACTGGCCATCGTTGCCGTGCCTGCGCTGCGTCGACGTCGGGGCGACCGCCGAATCTAGGCGGCGCTTGCGCGACCCTGTGTGGGGTCTGACGTGGCGTCGCCGTCGCAACCTCGTCGTCCACTCACGTAAGGCACAGCATGACATTCGCGGTCGCGGTAGCCGGGGCATCCGGTTACGCAGGCGGAGAACTCCTCCGCATCCTCTCTCAACACCCTGACTTCGAGGTGCGCACGGTCACCGCGCACTCGAATGCCGGCCAGAAGCTCGTCGACGTGCAGCCGCACCTGCGCTCGCTCGCCGGCCTCACCCTCGTCGACACGACGCCGGAGAATCTCGCCGGCCACGACGTCGTCTTCCTCGCCCTGCCGCACGGCAAGTCCGGTGAGATCACGGCTGCGCTCGACGAGAACACCCTCGTCGTTGACTGCGGCGCAGACCACCGGCTCGAGAGCGAGGCCGACTGGGCCGCCTTCTACGGCGGAGACTTCTACGGCGCCTGGAGCTACGGCGTTCCCGAGCTCTTCGTCGGCGGCACGGGCACGAAGCTCAAACAGCGGGAGCGCCTCGCGGACACCCGCCGCATCGCCGCCCCCGGCTGCAACGCGAGCACCGTCGCACTCTCACTCGCCCCCGGTATCCAGGCCGGCGTGATCGAGGCCGCCGACATCGTCTCGGTGCTCGCCGTCGGGCCATCCGGCGCGGGCAAGGCGTTGAAGACCAACCTGCTCGCCGCGCACCCGCAGTTCACCGTCACCACCGTCACCGC
>JBEVGZ010000318.1:0-4416 GCA_040511515.1 Microterricola sp. | reverse complement strand
GTCGCCCGCGAACGGCTCGATCACGTAGAAGCCGACGGTGACGAGCGGGAAGATCGCCAGCCAGGTGATCAGCGCCCGCGCGTGAACCGACGGTGGGCGTTGGGTTCCGGCCGGGGCCGGCGTTGAGATGTTCTGCGTCATGGTGCGTTCCTGTCGTTGTGTGTAGAGGGTGGGCGGGCGGCTACGGCCGGGCCGCGGATGCCAGCTCGAGATCCCTCTCGAGAAGCCAGCCATTGATGGCGATGGCGGCCGTGCTGCCGGCGCCGGCGGCACTGATCACCTGGGCCCCCGGCGTGACGACGTTGCCAGCCGCCCAGACACCGGGAACGCTGCTCTGCCCCGCGGCATCGACGGCGACGAGACCGGTCGCTTCGTCCTCTGCGCAGCCGAGGGAGCGCAGGAAGGCATCGTGGGCGCGTGGCACGGGTGCCACGAACACCGCGTCGCAGGCGATGGTGCGTCCGTCGACGAGGGCGACCCCGTCGAGCGTGCCCGGCCGTCCCAGGCACGCCGCGACGGAACCGTCGACGAGCTGCACGCCAAAGGACTCGAGGCGGTGGCGCTCGGCATCCGTGAGCTCGATGCCGTTGCTGAGAAAGGTCACGCGATCGCTGTAGCGCCGGAGCAGCCCGGCCTGCTTGATCGACATGGCCCTGGCCGGGCCGCCGATCACGACGAGTTCCTGCCCGCGCACCTCGTAGCCATGGCAGTACGGGCAGTGGTGCACGAGCGTGCCCCATCGCTCCACCACGCCGGGAATATCGGGGATCTCGTCGCCCAGTCCGGTCGCGACCAGGACCGCACGCGCGCTTGCGACGTCTCCATCGGCCATCGTCACCGTGAAGCCGCTGTCGGCATCGCCCGCGATGGCAGCCGCCGAGCCCGCGCGCACGGTCCCTCCGGCGCCCATCACCTCACGGCGGCCCACCTCCGCGAACGCGGCCGGCGGCATGCCGTCCCGCGAGAGGAATCCGTGCATCTCGCGTGCAGCGGCATTGCGAGGCTCCCCGGAATCGAGGAGCAGCACTCGGGCCTGCGCGCGTGCCAGCACAAGTCCGGCGCTCAGCCCGGCGGCCCCCGCCCCGAGAATGATCACATCGTGGTGTGTTGTCGTCGTCATGGTCACCACCTCCGCGTCCACAGTGACACCGCGATGGACGAACCTGGGACTCTTGTTGCCAAAACAGGAACAGGCTGATTCGATGGGGGCATGAGTGCGACCCTTCACGTCACCGCCGAGCTGGAACAGATCGCCCCGCGCCTGCGCCGCATCCGGCAGAAGAAGAACCTGACCCTGGACGAGCTCGCGACCGCGACCGGCATCTCGAAGAGCACGTTGTCCCGCCTCGAATCCGGACAGCGGAAGCCGAGCCTGGAACTGCTGCTGCCGATCGCCGCAGCGCTGGCGGTTCCGCTTGATCAGATCGTGACGGCGCCACGGATCGAAGACCCGCGGGTGCAGCGGACGTCGACGCGCGCGGACGGCAGGGTGCTGACCCCGCTCTCGCAGCACCAAGGCGAGCCGCAGGCCTACAAGGTCGCGATCCCCTCCTCGGAACGGGTCGTCGACCTCAAGACGCACGGCGGCTACGAGTGGCTCTACGTGCTTCACGGACGGCTCCGGCTTGTGCTCGGCGAACACGACATCGTGCTCGGACCGGGTGAGGCCGCCGAGTTCGACACCCAGAATCCGCACTGGTTCGGATCGACGGGAGCAGGCCCCGTCGAGATCCTCAGCATGTTCGGCAAACAGGGCGAGCGCATCCACCTGCGCGCCCGCAGCACGGGAGCCGCGCGGTGAGCGGCCGCGCTACGCGGCGGAAGCGGGCCAGTTCCACCCCTCGAAAAACTCGTAGAAAAATAACGATCAGATAACTAGCGTTCGTTACCGCTTCGTTATATATTCAAAGAGCGCCAGTTGTTTGCTGTGGCAGCTGGCGCAGAATGTGATTGCAGGACACTCTTGGTGCAAAGGGAGAGGGTCGGTCGTTAGCCTCAACGACCGGCCCTCAGTCACGTTAACCGCCCCGAATGCCTATTCTTAGGCTGGGGAGGCGCAATGAGCCAGAGGACAGAGGCAGTCGCCGCGTGGGAATCACTTTTCCGTGCGCAGGTGAGCGTGATGCGCACCCTCGCGGCCGAGTTTCCCTCGCGCGAGATCTCACTCAATGAGTACGACGTGATGTTCAGCCTGAGCAGGCAGCCGGGCCGGCGATCACGCCTCCGTGAACTCACCCGGCACATGCTGCTCACCCAGCCGAGCGTCAGCCGTCTGGTCGACCGCATGTGCGCCCGCGGCCTGCTGGAGAAGGAGCACGACCCGGACGACGGCCGTGGCGCCGTGATCGTGCTCACCGACGCCGGCTACGCCCTGTTCCGCGAGGTCGCCGTCTCACACATGGACTCGATCGCCCGCCGCGTCGGCGGAGCACTCGATGCGGCCGAGATGGCCCAGCTGGCCGCGCTCTGCGACAAACTACGGGGCAACGGCACCACGGCCTGAGCCCGGCCGACGGTGCGCCGCCAGCCGGCATGACAATGGGACGGAGGCCCTACCCCCCGCCCCATTGCGGCGTCCCTCGCAGGATGCCTCTCAAACAGGCGACCCGAACATTGCCTGCCGAGCGCGAACACACCGCATCACCGAGGGTGAACGGTGCCCGGCCCAGGGGCGAGAGGCTGCGGGCAGTCCGTTTCGTCGAACGTCAGACGGAACTGGGGAATGCTGCGCGCGGCAGGCGCGCGCGGTCACCGCGCGTGCTGACGTGTGGAGTTCGGGCTCCATAGCCTGTTGCCTTTCGGGTCGGCGACAGTGGCTCGGCACGTCGCCGATGGCGACGCGTCAGGTCAACTGCGTGCGCGATCTGGGTGGATCAACGCACACTGCGATGATAAACCCGACGCCACCCATTCGGGTAGCACCGATTCAGCGACTGGCGACGAGCGCTCCCTGCGCCTCGGCCATGCCCGCACGCCACGCCGAGTCGAGCGCCTCGCGCTCCTCGGTGCTCAGCTCGGCGCGGAAGGCCGCAGCGAGACCGGCCCAGCGCACGGCGGACTGGGCACGCACCTTCTCACCGGTGAAGCCCGATTCGCGCACGGCGGCAAGGAAGCTCTCTTCGATGCGGGCCGCGACGGCACCGCCCTCATCGAGTCGGGCGACGTGCTCACGCCCCTGCCGGTAGGCCGGACCGCGAGCGGTGCGCTGCGCCGCGGCCTGTGCTGATGCGATCAGCGCGATCTCCTCGGCGGTGAGCGACTCAACTTGCTTCAAAAATGCGTCCACAACGAACTCCTCTCTCGTGAACCGTAACCGCCCACCCTAGCAACTTTCGATCTTTTTTTCCTGATCAGGTACGAGATGCTTTCCGGCGGGGAATGGGCTATGGTCTTCGGAAGCTCACCGCACGATGAGAAGGAGTGATGTTCATGGCCGGGAAATCCCCCAAGGGCAACAACGCGAAGAAGGCCCCGCAGCTCTCGCTGAAAGACAAGAGAGCAGCCAAGCGCGAGGAGAAATCCGACACCGGATTCATCAAGCCCCGCAAGGGTCACTAGACACGAAAGACCGGGGCCGGCGCATGTGCGCCGACCCCGGTCTGTTCCGGTCTGAGAGTGCTTACGCCCGCGGGGCGTCGCCGCGATCCGACGGCCCCGAGGCGTCCTGCGTCGCCACCGAGCCGGTGCTCGCCCCAACGAGATCAGCAGAGGCGAGATCAGCAGCATCGCGCTCACTGGCCCCGCCCGCACGCTGGGCTGCCTCGAGCGTCTCGGCCTCCTCCCCGGAGATCGCCTCGCCGCGGGCCACCATTCCGGCCTGGTCGGAGAGCGGGATCTGCTTGAGGAACAGCGCGAAGACGAAGGCGATCAGGATGAACGGGATCAGGTACCAGAACACCGGCGCCAGCGATTCGGCGTAGGCGTTCACGATCGCGTCGCGCACGGGCTCTGGCAACTCCGAGAGCGTCTGCGGGTCGAGCGTGGCCGTGGCCTTGCCGACATCCGTGGCGCCGGCCTCGGTGAAGATGGCCGTGAGATTCTCGGAGAGGCGCGTCGTGAAGAGCGCTCCGAAGATCGCGACGCCGAGCGACGCCCCCACCTCGCGGAAGTAATTGTTGGTGCTCGTGGCGGTTCCGACGATCTCGGGGTCGACGGCGTTCTGCACGACGAGCACGATGACCTGCATGATCAGGCCGAGACCCGCTCCGAAGACGAAGAGGTAGACGCAGATCAGCCAGATCGGCGTGGCCGCGGTGAGCGTGGTCATGGCCGTCATCGCCAACGCCGTCACCAGGGTGCCGACGATCGGGAAGATCTTGTACTTGCCCGACTTCGTGATCGCGATACCTGACCAGATCGAGGTACCCATCATGCCGGCCATCATAGGCAGCATGAGCAGACCGGATGCCGCAGCCG